>JAJUFY010000067.1 GCA_029263635.1 Ectothiorhodospiraceae bacterium
CAGCGGCGTGTCGGCCGGCACCGCTACCCGCACCGAGCCGTCCGGCTCGATCGGCGCGTAGCCGAGGATGCGCTGCATGTTGAAGGCCGTCCCGCTGACGGCGTCCAGCGCGCTGCCAGGCGGCAGCGGCACGGCCCGGCTGACACGCAGGTAGCGTGCCGGGCGCTCGGCGTCCGGCAATGCGCGCAGCTGGGCCAGGTCCGCCCGGCCGCCGGCATGGCGCGGAATGGACTCGCCGTCCGCCAGTACGCTGTCGCCCATGCTGTCCAGGAAGTCGGTGTCGTAGACGCTGCGGATGTTGAGGACGGCCATTCGCGGCCGCGGCTCCGGCTCCCCGGGCTCGTCAGGTTCGCAGCCCGTGGGCGATGGGGTGGCGGCGCTGCCTGCGGGGCAGCCCGGCTCCGGCTCCGGATCGGGATCGGTTCCCCCGCCTGCCTCGCAGTCGTCCGGGGGGGTGCCGAGCGGCGCGCTGCCGTCCGGGCACTCCGGTTCCGGTGGAGGATCCATGGGGTTGTTGCCCTCGCCGCAATTTTCCCAGGAGCCGTGCACGATAGTGCCGTCGATGCATTCCAGCGGTCGCGGCGCTGCGGTGCCCGTTCCGCCCGCCGGCACCGGTCGCGGCATGACGGCCACCGGATCGGTCAGCACCCGTCCGGCGCCGGTCAGCACGATGGGCCGCAGGCTGCGGTTGTCGAGGTTGAGCATGTAGATGCCGTAGCGCGGTTCCGGCTCGTCGGGCAGCACCGGGCTGCGGGCGCCGGCCGCCTGCAGCGGCGACCAGGCCACCAGCACCCGGTTGCTGCCGTCCCACAGGGGGTAGGGCGCGCTGTAGCGGCCGTATCGGGAGGTCTGGCGGCCGAGCGGCAGCTCAAACAGGGTCGGCTGGTGCTGGCCGGCGCCTGTGCCACCATCCAGGCGGCGGGCATGATCGCTGTGGGTGCGGACATCGGCGATTACCAGCGCGCCGCCGCTACGGCTGCCGGCCAGCGGCAGCACGGTGGAGATCACGCGGCCGTCCGGCAGCTCGCGCGGGTGCAGGAAGGCATCGCCCGGGCTGAAGGCGCCGTAGAGCACGTCCAGCCGGCTGCCGTCGGGACGGATGGTGAAGATGGGCTGCTGGTTGCGGTTGCCCATGTGCTCCCAGCGGGCGTACATGATCTCGCCGTTCATGCGCACGGTGGGGTTGCGGTCGTGGCTCTGGTTGAACGAGATCTGCTCGATGTCGCTGCCGTCGGCGTTCATGACATGCAGCACCAGCGCCGCTTCGCGGCCGTAGCCGGTGCGGTAGCTGTAGGGCTGGCGGCCTGCATCTTCCAGCTGCTGGCGAGTGCCGGCCTGGCGGTTGGACGAGAAGACGATGCGGCCGTCCGGCAGGTAGTGCGGGTCGACATCGTCGGCCGTGTCGTCGGTCAGGCGCTGCAGCTGCCGGCTGTCGAGCGAGTATTCCCAGATGCTCCAGGTCGCGTCATTGGGGCCGCGCATGGAGAAGACGATGCGGCGCCCGTCGTAGGAGGCCTCCGGACCGGTGACGTCGCCGCGGCCCTGGGTATAGCTGCGCGTGAGGTTGATCGATGCGGCGCTGGGCGAGGCCAGTTCGCGCAGATACAGGTCTCCGCCCGGCACGAATACCACGCCGTCGGCTGGCTCGCCCACGGCTGCCGCCGCACGGTCCACATAGGCGATCGGGAAATCGCCGCGGACGACCACCCCATCATCGCCGTCCCCGCAGCCGGCGAGCAGTCCAAGCAGGACGGGCAGGAGCCAGCGGGCGTACCTGAACAGGACGTTCTTAGAATGCATGCGGTACGGTCCTTCGCGTGCCGCCCGATGCTGCCGGCCATGGTGCGGCCGTTAGTCTTGCTTCGTAGGGTGCGGAACGGCTGGCGCGGCCGGCCGCCGCTTCCGGCAGTTCCGATTGTGATGGGGTTTTAGGGCGAGATTTTCGAGGGCGCGCGGCAGGTTGCCGGCTGAGGACGGGAAGGGAAGGACGTCGCCCTTGGCCGCGCCGCTACCACCCGACTCCGTCATTGCAAGGCGCAGCCGGCGAAGCAGCGAGCTTTGGTGAGCGATCTCGTGCTGACGAAGTACCACAGGTTAGCGCTCCGTGAGCGCCAGATTGCTTCGCTTGCGCTCGCAATGACGAAAGGCTCTGCCGCCGCCAGGCCTATCCGGCATATGACGTCTGTGTCTAACGTGCCCTACGCCGAGCGCCGGTGCTGCTGCTCAAGGGTACGGCGAAAAGCGTGCTTCATGCTTCCGGTCCCCAGACCAGCTCCCAGCGGGCCTGCCAGGCGCGTCCGACCAGCGTGGCAACGGCTGCCGCGTCGACCTGCTGCAGCGCCGCCAGCCGTTCCTCCAGCGCAGGATGCCGGCCGAGGTAGAAATATTCCCGCGCCAGCCGTTCCATGTGCGTCTCCAGCGAATCTTCCTCCAGCGTCAGCACCGCGGCCAGATAGTCGCGCGCATCGGCGAGTTCCTGCTCGCTCGGGCCCTGCACGGCCAGTTCCTCGATACACCGCGCGACTGCCTCGCGACAGCGCAGCTGGTCGCGCGGCCGGCAGGCGGTCTGCACGATCCAGAGCCCGCAGTCGGCATAGCTTTCAATCGACGAGCGGATGTCGTAGACCAGCCCCAGCCGCTCCCGCAGCTCCTGGAACAGCCGCGACGACACGCCGCCGCCGAGCAGATGGTTGGCGAGCGCGGCGGCCGGGTAATCGGCGGCGGCACTGCCTGGCGCCGGCAGCACCCACAGCAGCTGGGCCTGCTCGGCCCGCCGCCGCTCGGTGTGCGCGCCACCGGCAAGCACCGGCGCTGTCGTCTGCGGCCGGGAGCCGGCCGGTAGCGCCGCGAGCGGTGCGCCGGCGGCACACAGCTGCGCGTGATCGACGGCGCCGACGGCCACCAGCGCCAACCGCGTGCCCTGCAGCAGCCCCTGGCGGTAGGCCTGCAGGGCCTCGACGGTAGCAGCCTGCACGGTCGCTTCGTTGCCCAGGATCTCCAGCCCCAGCGGGTTGTCGCCACAGGCCAGCTGCACCGCCAGCGATTCCGCAGCTTCATCGGGCGCATCGGCTTGGCCGGCCATCTCCTGCAGCACCACGCCCTGTTCGGCGGCCAAGTCGTCGGCATCGAAGCGGGTATCGGTCAGCATGGCAATCAGCAGCTCGGCCAGTTGCCGCTGTCGTGCCGCCGGCACCCAGCCGTGCAGGGCGGTCAGTTCGCGGCCGGTGAAGGCGTTGAGCTGACCGCCCCAGCGATCGGTGAGCCGGGCAATCGCCAGCGCATCCAGCTCTCCGCAGCCCTTGAAGAACAGATGTTCGAGCAGGTGCGCATAGCCCTGCTGGCCGGGCTGCTCATGGCGGGACCCGTTGAACAGCCACAGCCCGAGCGCAACGCTGCGGGCGCCGGGCAGCGCTCGGCTGATGATGCTGAAGCCATTGTCGAAGGTGGTGGTTTGGATGGGGAGCATTGGCAACATCCGGTCCGGAACGGGGCACGAGGATAGCGGATCTGCGCGGAGTTTTATCGTCGCGGGAAGATGCCGTAAGCTGCCCAGGCCGAAAATAATTCTTAGAACGGAGAAGACGATGGCTCGCTTGCTTGCTGGATTGCTGCTGGTCTTTGGGGGAGTGACGACGGCGCTGGCCGCCGGTATCGAGGTAACGGCCGCCTATGCGCGGGCGACGCCACCGGGAGCGCCGGTCGGCGGTGCCTATTTCGAGATTCGTAACCGCGGCGATCAGGCCGATCGCCTGCTGGCTGCGGCATCGCCGGTGGCCGGCCGGGTGGAGCTGCACACCCATACCGTGCAGGACGGCGTGGCGCGCATGCACGAGGTGCCGGCCATCGAGGCGCCGGCCGGGCAAACCGTCCGCCTGCAGCCCGGTGGCCTGCACGTCATGCTGATGGAGCTGAAGGCGCCGCTCAAGGCCGGCGAAAGCTTCCCGCTGACCCTGACCTTCGAGCGTGCCGGCCAGCTCGAAGTGACGGTGCAGGTGAAGGAAACGACGGAAGTGATGTCGCACGGCCATCACGGTCACCACGGCAAGCATTGACCCGGGTTGCGGCCTTGCCATTCCTGTGCAGGAGCGGCCCCTGCCCGCGAATCTTCCAAGACTCTCACTCCCGGCCCCTCTCCCGCTTGTGAGAGAGGGGAGGAAAGGCATCGCGGCGGGGACGCCGCTCCTACAGTCTGTAACAGCATGATCGGCGCTCGGGCGTGGCGGTAATCCTGTTCAACAAGCCCTTCAACGTCCTCTGCCAGTTCACTGACCGCGAGGGCAGGGCGACGCTGGCCGACTACATCCCGCTGCCCGGTGTCTACCCGGCCGGGCGGCTGGACTACGACAGCGAGGGCCTGCTGGTCCTGACCGATGACGGCCGCCTGCAGCAGCGCATCGCCGATCCCCGGCACAGGCTTCCCAAGACTTACTGGGCGCAGGTCGAGCACGTTCCGAGCGCCGAGGCACTGGAGCAGCTGCGGCGCGGGGTGGTGCTGCGCGACGGGCCGACGCGGCCCGCGCAGGCGAGGCTGATCGAGCCGCCGGCCATCTGGCCGCGGAACCCGCCGATTCGTGAGCGCAAAAACATCCCGACCGCCTGGATCGAGCTCACCATCCGTGAAGGCCGCAATCGGCAGGTGCGGCGCATGACGGCAGCGGTCGGGCACCCGACCCTGCGGCTGGTTCGCGTCGCCGTCGGCCCGTGGCGGCTGGGCGGGCTCGCTCCCGGCGAATGGGTCGAGGCCGAGCTGCCGCCGGCCTGGCGGCAACCGGCAGTGCAAAAGAAATCCCCACCGCGGCCCGGGAGCCGTCGGACCAGGTGACTCGGCTCAGCGACGGCCGGCCTGATCGCCGTGGTTCCTGGAACCCTTGGGGCGCGATTCGACAATAGGCGGCGGTGCCGGACTGATGATGTTATCCGGCTGATCGGTGAAGGCCTCTGCCCGCCGCTGCGTCTCTTCCAGGGTAGTCTTCTTCGGCAGCGGCTTGCCTTGCTCGCCGATGGCCTTTCGCCGCAGTTCGTCGTCTTTCGGCTGGCGGACTTGGCTGCGGTGGTACTCGCCGGGATCGCGCAGATTGCGTTCATCGGACATGGCGTGCTCCCGTCTGCGGCATGCGTCAGGCCGATATGGGGGCTCTCCCGGGTCGGCAAACCCAGGGGCCGACCAGCCGCTCATGACCCGGCCCCATCTTTCTTGATTTCGCGACGAGGAGGCTGTGGTGCGCTGGCTGGAGTGGCTGCTGCTGTTTGGTGGAGTGCCGCTGGTGCTGAGCTGGCGGGTGCCGCCGGACCTGTGGCCGTATCTGCTTGCGGCGCTTGCGCTGCCTGGGCTGTTGGCGGCCTGCCGTCGGGGCGGCGGCAACTGGAAGCGCCGGCCGCGGCCTGCAGAGCGGGTGCAGCTGCGGGTGTTATTGCGCCGGTTCGGGATCTGCGCGCTAGGCCTGCTGACGGCCGTAGCGTTGCTGGCGCCGGAGCGGCTGTTCGATATGCCGCGGCAGCAGACCGCGCTCTGGCTGCTGTTGCTGGCGACCTATCCGCTGTTCTCGGCGTATCCGCAGGAGCTGATCTATCGCTATCTGTTCCGCCGCCGCTACCGGCGGCTGTTCCGGCGGCGCGGCGGCTGGATCGCCGCCAGCGCGGCCGCCTTCGCTTGGTTACACATCGTTTTCGGCAATTGGCTGGCGGTGGTCCTGACCCTGATCGCCGGCGCCTTCTTCGCCCAGACTTACCTCGCCGGCCGCTCGCTGCGGCTGGCGGTGGTCGAGCACACGCTGTATGGAGCGCTGGTGTTCTCGGTCGGCATCGGCGAGTTTTTTTACCACGAGCGGGTGTCAGCCGGCGGCGCGGGTCTCGCTGTTGCAGCCATGCCAGGCGAGGAAGCGGGCAGCACCGTCGCGGCCCATATAGCGGGCCAGCACCGCTGGGTCGGTACGGGTCAGATCCACCATGATCAGCCCGTCCAGCGCGTTGGCGAACGCCGCATCGACATTGAAGCCGAGTACCCGCCCGCCGAGCTTGAGGTACTGGCGCAGTAGCACCGGCATGCCCTTGCCGTCTGTTTCGATGTGCTCCAGCAGGCGCGAGACCTGCTCCGGATGGCGCGGGATAGTGAGCTCAACCCGCTGCCGGCGCGGCAGGCCTTTGAACGGCTGGCGCGGACGCACCTGGCGCGCCAGTTCGGGCAGGAAACTGTTGGCCCGCAGAAAATCCACCAGCAACTGGCGTGAGGCGGTGCGGTAGTCGGCGCTGATGCTGACTGGTCCGAACAGCACTTTGTAGCGCGGGTTGGCCGCGACATAGGCGCCGATACCTTTCCAGAGCAGCAGCAGCGGCTGGTAGCTGCGCTGGTATTCCGGCCGGATGAAAGAGCGGCCAAGCTCCAGCGCCGGGTTCAGGGCATCGAGCAACTGGCGCCGGAAGCGGAACAGCGATTGCGTGTACAACCCCTTGCGGCCGTAGCGGGCCAGGATGTGGTCGGCCTGGCCGAGCCGATATGCGCCTACCAGTTCGCGTCGCTCGTGGTGCCAGATAAACAGATGCAGGTAATAGGCGTCGTGCAGGCCGATGTCACGGCTCCGGCCGGTGCCCTCGCCAGTAGCGCGGAAGGTGACCTCCCGCAGGCGGCCGATTTCCTGCAGCAGCCGCGGGATCCGGTCGGCCCGCACGCAGTACGCACTGAACGGACCGCTTTCAGCCAGCAACGTGTCGCGGTCGAGCGCGGCGACTTCGGCCGCCAGCAGTTCGGGATCTTCGGCCGCAGCGATGGGTTCCGCCTGGGCGAGCGGTACGACCTCCGCCGGCTGCTCGGCGAGCGCGTAGCAGCGCAGCCGCAGCAGGGCGGCCATATCCTCTGCGGGCATGCCGGCCAGCCGCTCAGGTGTGACAGGTGCGCCGAATCGCACGCTGATCCGGCTGCCTGCCTTGTTCAGCAATTCACGCGGCAGCAGCGCGGTGCGCAGACGCGGGTGCACCAGCCCGGCGATTTGGAAGCCGACGCTGTTGCGCCCTGGAATATAAGCCGGAATTACCGGCGCACCGGTGCGGGCGACGATCCGCAGCGCTGCCGGGTGCCAGGCCGGATCGGTAACGGTGCCGCGCCGCAGTTGCAGATGGGATACCTCGCCGGCTGGGAACACCACTAGCAGACCGCCATCTTCGACCCAGCGCACGGCCTGCCGCAGCGGTGCGCGGTTACGACGGCCGGCGTCCGGGCCGCCGAACGGATCGACCGCGATGAACAGCGGTGCGATCTCAGGGATGCGGCTCAGCAGGCCGTTGGCAAGGAAACGCACATCGGGGCGAATGTGGCGCAGCAGCTTGGCCAGTACCAGCCCTTCGATGGCGCCGTATGGATGGTTGGCGACCAGCACTGCGCCGCCGCTGACGGGGATATGAGCGAGTTCGTTCGCGGCCGCCTGTGGTTCGACCTCAAGCCAGGCCAGTGCGGCATCCACGAATCTGTCGGGGTCGAGTCCGCGCGGCAGCTCGTCGTAAGCAGCCTGCAGCCGGCGCAGACCGCTCAGCCGCTCCAGCAGTTCCTCCAGTGGGCCCAGGCGCAGGGCGCCGTTGAGCAGAAACGGATCGGCCAGTTCGCGCATAACGCTCCTCGCATGCAGGTGTTTGCACGGAGCGTAGGCGGTGGATCTTACCGGCCGGTTGAACCTCGATGACCGACGGGTGACGGCGAGGCGTGGCCGTGGTGTCTCAGCCCGACAGCGGCAGCCGGCGGTAACCCACCGCTTCCAGCACGTGGGCGGTGGCGATGCGGTCGCTGCCGTCGAGGTCGGCGATGGTGCGGGCGACTCGCAGGATGCGGTGGTAGCCGCGGGCGGACAGGCGCAGCCGGTCGACCGCCTGGTCCAGCAGCTGCTGGGTCGCCGAGTCCAGGCGGCAGGCCTGATCCAGTTGTGCGCCGCTGAGGCGGGCGTTGACCACGCCCCGCGTCAGCTGCCGGGCCCTGGCGGCGATCACCCGCTCCCGCACGGCGGCGCTGGGTTCGCCGTCCGGCGCGGCGCGCAGCACCGACGCCGGCAGGCGGGGAACCTCGACGATCATGTCGATGCGGTCGAGCAGCGGGCCGGACAGCCGGTTCCGGTAACGCGCCACCTGTTCGGCGCTGCAGCGGCAGCGGCCGTCGGGGTCGCCGAGGTAGCCGCAGGGGCAGGGATTCATGGCGGCGATCAGTTGGAAGCGGGCCGGATACTGTACCCGTGCCGCTGCCCGGGAAATGGCGACATAGCCGGTTTCCAGCGGCTCGCGCAGCGCCTCCAGCGCCCGCCGGCTGAACTCGGGCAGTTCGTCGAGGAACAGCACGCCGTTGTGGGCTAGCGAGATCTCGCCGGGCCGCGGCCGGGCGCCGCCGCCGATCAGCGCCACGTCGGAGCTGCTGTGGTGCGGAGCCCGCAGCGGCCGCCGGCCCCACAGCTGCGGCTGGAAGCCCAGGTCGCTGACCGAGGCCACGGCGGCCGTTTCCAGGCGTTCGGCCTCGGTCATGGGCGGCAGGATGCCGGGCAGCCGGGCGGCCAGCATGCTCTTGCCGGTGCCGGGCGGGCCGACGAACAGCAGCGAATGGCCGCCGGCGGCGGCGATCTCCAGTGCCCGCTTGGCCGGTTGCTGACCCTTAACATCCACGAGGTCGGCCACCGGCACGGCATCGGAGGGTGGGGGCGGCTCCGCCGGATTGAGCGACGCGGTGCCGGTCAGATGCGCGCAGACTTCCAGCAGGTGACCGGCGCCGAAGCAGGCTTGCGGATGCACCAGCGCCCCTTCGGCCGCGCTCGCCGATGGCACGATCAGCCGGCGGCCGCTGGCACGGCTCTGGAGCGCCAGCGGCAGCACCCCGGTAATCGGCCTTAGCGAGCCGTCCAGGCCCAGCTCGCCGGCAAACTCGTATTCTTCCAGCTCGGCCTTGAGCTGACCGCTGGCCTTGAGAATGCCGAGCGCGATCGGCAGGTCGAAGCGGCCGCCCTCCTTCGGCAGGTCGGCCGGTGCCAGGTTGACCGTGATGCGGCGGTTGGGAAATTCGAAGCCGCAGGTGAGCAGCGCGGAGCGGACCCGGTCCTTGCTCTCGCGCACGGCGGCCTCCGGCAGGCCGACGATGGAGAGCGCCGGCAGGCCGTTGGCCAGATGCACCTCCACCATCACCGCCGGCGCGTCGATGCCCAGAGCCGCACGGCTGCGTATCACCGCCAGTGCCATGTCCCCCCTCCCTGTGTGCCCAGGAGCCTCGAACAGGCCGCAGGTCTATAAGGCTCCTGCATGCTGCGGTTTATGCGGCCGCGGTTTGCCGTCGCGTTATGATTATGACTGAAGGAAGCGCGTCACATCGGATCGTGCATGGTTGCGAGACTTTCCCGCCTGTTTACCAGCCGTAGCCGGCCTCTGGCCGTGCTGGTGCTGTTCATCTGCCTGCTGGCG
>JAJUFY010000313.1 GCA_029263635.1 Ectothiorhodospiraceae bacterium
AACCTGGTGTTCAACGCCGTCAACTACACGCCGGCTGGCGGCACGATCACCATGCGCTGGAGCTGCGATAGCCAGGGGGCGCAATTCGCCGTCATCGATACCGGCATCGGCATCGCGCCCGAGCACATTCCGCGGCTGACCGAGCGGTTCTACCGGGTCGACCGCGGCCGCAGCGGCAAGACCGGCGGCACCGGGCTGGGGCTCGCCATCGTCAAGCACATCCTGCAGCGGTACGGCGGCCGCCTGACCATCGACAGCCGGGTCGGCCAGGGCAGTACCTTCACCTGCCATTTCCCGGCCAGCGTCTGCCGGCCGCTGGCGGCCGACAGGTCGCAGCGCCCGCTTTCGTAGTCTTCCGGGCGCTGTCCTGTCTCTCCGTTTCTCGCTATCTGCCTGTTTTTGCAGGCGGCTTTCCGTGTCAAACGTTCTTTTCCGGTTTGTAACAAAACCGCCACAGTCGGTCTTTAGACTGGGCCCCGATTGAGCGGTGCGACGGTTGTTGCTGGTGGCCGTTCAACGCTTGCAGCACGAACGACATGTTCCAGACCAAGGAGAACGACATGCGATTGAAGTCGAAGTTGGGCCTGCTCTGTGGCGCCCTGATCGGACTTGCCGCCGCCACCGGAGGAGCCTCAGCTCAGGGGGTGAAGGAAATCAACGGAGCGGGCGCCAGTTTCCCGTATCCGATCTACGCCAAGTGGGCCGCCGCCTATCACCAGGAAACCGGCGTCCAGATGAACTATCAGTCGATCGGTTCCGGCGGCGGCATCAAGCAGATCAAGGCCAAGACCGTGGATTTCGGCGCCTCCGACAGCCCGCTCAAGCCGGAAGAGCTGGACGAGGCCGGGCTGATCCAGTTCCCCATGGTCATCGGCGGCGTGGTGCCCGTGGTTAACGTCAAGGGGCTGAAGCCGGGCGAGCTCAAGCTCACTCCCGAGCAGCTGGCCGACATCTTCCTGGGCAAGATCAAGAAGTGGAACGACCCCGCCCTGGCCAGGAACAACCCGGACGTGAAGCTCCCCAACCTGGCGATCACCGTGGTGCACCGTTCGGACGGTTCCGGCACCACCTGGATGTTCACCAACTACCTGACCAAGGTTAGCAAGGAGTGGGCCGAGAAGGTCGGCAACAGCTCCTCCGTGCAGTGGCCGGTCGGCGTCGGCGGCAAGGGCAACGAGGGTGTGGCCTCCTACGTGAGCCGCGTCAACGGCGGCATCGGCTACGTCGAATTCGCTTACGCACTGCAGAACAAGATCCCCTACGCCAAGCTGCAGAACCAGGCCGGCAACTATGTCGAGCCGTCGGTCGAGAGCTTCCAGGCCGCTGCTGCCGGTGCCGACTGGAAGAACTCCAAGGGCTTCTACGTGGTGCTGACCAACCAGCCGGGCGAGCAGACCTGGCCGATCGCGGGCGCCAGCTTCATCCTGATGCACAAGCAGCAGGCCAAGCCGGAGACGGCGCAGGCGGTGCTCCAGTTCTTCGACTGGGCTTACCGCAACGGCAGCGACATGGCGGTGGAACTGCACTATGTGCCGATGCCGGAAAGCGTGGCCGAACTCGTCACCGCGAACTGGGCCGAGACCGTTCGCGACAGCAATGGCAAGGCCGTTTGGACGGCTGGCAAGTAGGCCGGTTTCACCCCGATCGGGGTGCTGATCGGGCGATCGACGGGGCCCGCGCCTGAGGCGCGGCCCCTTTCACCGTTTCTGGAGGTCACCTTGGACCGGCTCGAAGGAGCACAGCGGAACCTGGAGCGGCTGCTCCGGCGCAACGCCGCCATCGATACCTTGTTCATGGGGACGACCCGGCTGTTCGCCGTGCTGGTCGCCTCCGTCGTCGTCGCCATCCTGCTATCGCTGCTGATCGGTGCCTGGCCTGCCCTGAAGACATTCGGGTTCGGCTTCTTCGTCAGCGACCAGTGGAACCCGGTCACGGAGCAGTTCGGCGCGCTGGTTCCCATCGTCGGCACGCTGCTGACGGCGGCCATCGCCATGCTGATCGGCGTGCCGGTCAGCTTCGGCATCGCGGTCTTCATCACCGAGCTGGCGCCGGACTGGCTGAAGCGGCCGGTGGGCACGGCCATCGAGCTGCTGGCCGCCGTGCCGAGCATCATCTACGGCATGTGGGGCCTGTTCGTGTTCGCCCCCTGGTTCGCCGACAACGTGCAGCCCTGGGTGATCGAGCACCTGGGCGGCCTGCCGTTGATCGGAGTGCTGTTCCAGGGCGCGCCCATGGGCATCGGCGTGTTCACCGCCGGGCTGATCCTCGCGATCATGGTGATTCCGTTCATCGCCTCGGTGATGCGGGACGTGTTCGAGGTGGTGCCAGAAGTTCTGAAGGAGTCCGCCTACGGCCTGGGGGCGACCACCTGGGAAGTGGTCCGGCACGTGGTGCTGCCGTACACCAAGGTCGGCGTGGTCGGCGGCATCATGCTCGGCCTCGGCCGCGCGCTGGGCGAGACCATGGCGGTCACCTTCGTGATCGGTAACGCCCACCGGCTGAGCCCATCGCTGTTCATGCCCGGCAACACCATCTCGTCGACCCTGGCCAACGAGTTCGCCGAGGCCGTCGGGGATCTCTATACCCATTCGCTGATCGCGCTCGGGCTGGTGCTGTTCATCATCACCTTCATTGTCCTGGCCCTGGCGAAGCTGCTCCTCCTCCGGCTGAGCCGGCAGGAAGGCGAGCGTACCTGAGGAGGCAGCCATGCAGGTCTACACGCGGCGACGCATCGTCAACGTGTTCAACCTCACCGTCGCGACCCTGGCGACCGTGTTCGGCCTTTTCTGGCTGGTCTGGCTGCTGGTGACGCTGGTCGGCAACGGCCTGAGCTGGATCGACTGGACCACCTTCACCCAGGTCACGCCGCCGCCCGGCAATGCCGGCGGCCTTGCC
>JAJUFY010000358.1 GCA_029263635.1 Ectothiorhodospiraceae bacterium
CCTGGGGCAGGCGCTCGCCCGCGCCTTTCTCCGCCGCGGCGACGCCCTCCTGCTGGCGGACCTCGACAATGAAGCGCTGCGCGCCGCCGCAGCCGCGCTGGGCGAGCCCGAGCGCGTGGCCTGGCTGGCCGGCGACATCACCGACCCCGCGCACCAGCAGGCGCTGCTGGCGCAGGCCGAGGCGCGCTTCGGCGGCGTGGCGGTGCTGGTCAACAACGCCGGTATCACCCATCGGTCGCTGGTCGCCAAAACCGATCCGGCCGTGCTGCGGCGGGTCATGCAGGTCGACTGGCAGGCGCCGCTGGAACTGGCGCTGGCCGCCCTGCCCCAGCTGCAGCGGCATGCCGGCAGCATCGTCAACATCGGCTCCATGGCCGGCTGGATGCCGGTGCTAGGACGTGCCGCCTACTGCGCCGCCAA
This sequence comes from Ectothiorhodospiraceae bacterium, assembly GCA_029263635.1. Lineage (GTDB taxonomy): Bacteria > Pseudomonadota > Gammaproteobacteria > Nitrococcales > AK92 > JAAYIK01. The sequence continues at coordinate 421 of JAJUFY010000358.1, forward strand.
GAGCGCGCTCGCGCAGTCGTTCGAGGTGCTGCGCGCCGAGCAGCGCCGGCATGGTATTCATGTCCTGATGTGCTACCCGAGCTTCCTGGAGACCCCGATCGAGCGCAATGCGCTGGGCTTCGACGGCCGGCCCGCCCGCCACGCCCGCTCCACCGTCGGCGCCAGCAAAGACCCCGACTGGATGGCGGACCGCATTGTCCGCGCCCTGGAGCGGCGCCGGCCGCGCGTGTACTCAGACTACGGCGCTGTCGCCGCCAGCCTGCTCTGGCGGCTGCTGCCGGATCTCTATCTGCGCCTGATGGCCCGCCGCTTCGCCGTGGAGCTGGAGCAATGATCGACCCCTGGCTGTGGCTCGGCCTGTGCATCCTGCTGGCCTATACCGTCGAAGCCGTCACCGGCTTCGGCAGCATCGTCATCGCGCTGTCGCTGGGCGCACTGCTGCTGCCCATCCCCGAACTGCTGCCGGTGCTGGTACCGCTCAACATCGCCATGAGCGGCTATCTCAGCATCCGCCACCGCGCCCATATCCACTGGCCGACCCTGCTCAAGCTGATCCTGCCGCTGATGGCACTCGGCACACTGTGCGGCTACTGGCTGCGGCCTAGCCTCGGCAGCGCGGTGCTGCAGACTCTGTTCGGCGTATTGATCGTCTGGTTTGCCGGCCGTGAGCTGTGGCGGCTGCGCGGCGCGGCTACCCCGGCCGGCCATGCACCGACGACCACGGGCGCCCTGATGCTGGCAGCCGGCGTCACCCACGGCCTGTTCGCCTCCGGCGGGCCGCTGCTGGTGTATGCCCTGGCCGGCAACCGGCTCAACAAGTCGGAGCTGCGCGCCACCCTGATCGCGGTCTGGTTCAGCCTGAACGGCCTGCTGACGCTGATCTTCCTGGCCGACGGCAGCCTGCTGCCGGCACTGCCAAGGCTGCTGACCTACCTGCCCATCGTGGTGGTCGGCGTGATCATCGGCGAGCGGCTGCACCGTCGCATCGACGAACGGCAGTTTCGCCGACTGGTATTCGCCCTGCTTGCCCTCACCGGCCTGATCCTGACGCTATCGGGCTGATCGCGGGAGAACAGGCAAGGCAGCGCGGCGGGGACGCCGCTCCCACAAGCCAAGACCTCGCGCATAGCGCAGGCTGGAATGACGAGAGAAGGTCTGAGGCGGCGCTTCTTACCGCCCTTTCGTCTCGCCGAGCACTGGACTGGCAGGCCAAAAAGCCTGCCGACCGAACCCGGATACGTATCCCCAATCCCGGTCACCAAGAAAGTGCTGAAGCAGCCTCTACGAAGCCAGCACCTTCTCCAACGGCACATGCAACTGCCGGTACAACGCCTCCACCGCTCCCCTGGCTTCTTCGGCCAGATACCCGCCTTCCAGCGCCAGCACCTGATAGACCCCCCGACGCAGCTGCTCCTCGCTGAGGCCGGCGTGGCCGCCGCGGACAGTGCCGAGGAAGCGGATCCATGACGTCATGATGATCCAGCTGTTGAGGGCAATGGCTTCGATCTGGTCTGCGCTCATGCGCAGGATGCCGGCTTCGACGAAGCCGCGGTAGATGGCCTGGGCGCTGCCGAGGGTGCGCCGCGCGAACGCCCGGTAGCGCGCCGCCAGTTCCGGGTCGGATTCGAGCTGATGCTCCAGATCGCGATGCAGGAAGCGATAGCGCCACATCGCCGCCAGCAGCGCCTCAAGATAGGCGGTCTTGTCCTCGACCGTCAGTGCGCGGTCCGCCGGCCGCTGCAGGATGGCGCCGACGTCCGCTTCGTACGCTGTGAACAGCTCGGCGATGATCGCCTGCTTGTTGCGGAAGTGGTAGTAGAGATTGCCGGGCGAGATGCCGATGTGCGCGGCGATATGGTTGGTGGTGACGCTGCGCTCGCCGTGCAGGTTGAACAGCTCCAGGCTGGCTTGAACGATGCGGTCACGGGTTTTCGATGCTGGCGCCATGAAGTCCGGTTCTCGAGGATACAA
>JAJUFY010000230.1 GCA_029263635.1 Ectothiorhodospiraceae bacterium
CCCAATACCACGATCAGGCCCAGCACGACGAGTTGCATGGTCTGCAGGCGGCGGTGACGCAGCCACAGCCAGCCGGCCTGTAGCACTGCCGCCGCCATGGCGGCAGCCGTCGCGGCAAAGATGTTGCCGAGCTTGTAGACCACGAAGAACAGGACGACCGGCAGCAGGTCAGTCAGAAGCTTCATCAGCGTTCCCAGGAGATTGACGGCCGGAGCTTAGCACATGGCAACCTGCGAAACCGCTTGGTGATCGGCCTGGCCGCCACAACCCGCTACAATGGCTGCATACTCGACGGCAGAGGTGTCATGAGCGAATTCCTGCACATTCATCCCGTGAACCCGCAGCCGCGACTGATCGCCAGAGCCGTGGAGGCGGTGCGCGCCGGCGCGGTCATCGCCTACCCGACCGACACCGCCTACGCGCTCGGCTGCCGGATTGGCGAGAAATCGGCGCTGGAGCGGATCCGCCAGATTCGCGCGCTGGGCGACCGTCACAACTTCACGCTGGCCTGCCGCGATCTGTCGGATATCTCGACCTATGCCAAGGTCAACAACCAGAACTACCGGCTGCTCAGGACGCATACGCCGGGGCCGTATACCTTCATCCTGCCGGCGAGCCGGGAGGTGCCGCGCATGCTGCAGCATCCCAAGCGCAAGACCATCGGCATCCGGCTTCCGGAACATGCCATTGCCATGGCGCTGCTGCAGGAGCTGGGCGAGCCGCTGATGACGACCAGCCTGATCCTGCCCGGCGACGAGGAGCCGCTGAACGACCCGCACGAGATCCACGAGCGCCTCGACTCGCTGGTCGACCTGGTCATCGACGGCGGTCCGGCGCCCAGCCTGGAGCCCAGCACGGTGGTGGACCTGGCCGAGGACGTGCCGCAGGTCCTGCGTGTCGGCGCCGGCGATCCGGCCCCATTCGAGGCCCGCTGAGCCCAGCGCGATGAATGGTTTCATGAGCGAGTTCCAGCGGCTGGCGGTGTGGGTGCTGCCGGTCTTGTTCGCGATCACCCTGCATGAGGTCGCCCACGGCTGGACGGCCGAGAAGCTGGGCGACAAGACCGCACGCCAGCTCGGACGCATCACCCTCAACCCGGTCCGCCACATCGATCCCGTCGGCACGATACTGGTGCCGCTGCTGCTGTTCTTCAGCAGCGGCCTGATCTTCGGCTGGGCCAAGCCGGTGCCGGTGACCTGGGAGAACCTGCGCCGCCCGAAGCGCGACATGGCGCTGGTCGCGGTGGCGGGGCCGGGCGCCAACCTGTTGATGGCGGTTGCCTGGGCGCTGCTGGCGAAGACGGCGGCCGAGCTGCCGGTGTTCTCCCCCAGCGTTGCCCAGGGGCTGGTGCTGATGGGACTGGCAGGCCTGCAGATCAAGATCGTGCTGATGGTGCTCAACCTGCTGCCGCTGCCGCCGCTGGACGGCAGCCGCATCGTCAGCGGCGTGCTGCCGCCGGGGCCGGAGCGGGCCTATGCGCGCATCGAGCCATACGGCATCGTGATCCTGCTGGTGCTGATGGTCTCCGGCGTGCTCGGCAAGCTGCTGATCCCGCCGGTGTTGGCTATCATGCGCGCCATCGCACAAATCCTGGGAATCGCCTGAGGAGGCGCATCTTGACCACGCATACACAGGGCTCGGGCCGCATCCTGTCCGGCATGCGTCCGACCGGCAAACTCCATCTCGGCCATTACCACGGCGTACTGAAGAACTGGGTCAAGCTGCAGCAGGAGCACGAGTGCTTCTTCTTCGTGGCCGACTGGCACGCGCTGACCACCCATTACGAGAACCGCGACATCCTGGCCGACAATGTCTGGGACATGGTGATCGACTGGCTGGCCTGCGGCATCAACCCGGCGCAGGCGCGGATCTTCCTGCAGTCGCGCATCATCGAGCACGCCGAGCTGCACCTGTTGCTGTCCATGATCACGCCGCTGGGCTGGCTGGAGCGGGTGCCGACGTTCAAGGACCAGCAGGAGCAGCTGAAGGATCGCGACCTCGCCACCTACGGCTTCCTCGGCTATCCGCTGCTGATGAGCTCGGACATCCTGATGTACAAGGCGAGCGGGGTGCCGGTCGGCGAAGACCAGCTCTCCCACATCGAGATCACCCGCGAGGTGGCGCGCCGCTTCAACCACATGTACGGCCGCGAGCCGGGCTTCGAGGAGAAGGCCGAGGCGGCGGCGGCCAAGATGGGCAAGAAGAACGCCAAGCTCTACCACACGCTGCGCAAGCGCTATCAGGAGCAGGGCGATGCCGAGGCGCTGGAGGTGGCGCGGGCGCTGCTGGCCGACCAGCAGAACCTGACCATCGCCGACCGCGAGCGGCTGTACGGCTACCTGGACGGCAGCGGCCGGGTGATCCTGCCGGAACCGCAGGCGCTGCTGACGCCGACCTCCAAGATGCCGGGACTGGACGGCCGCAAGATGTCCAAATCCTACGGCAACACCATCTCGCTGCGGGAGGATCCGGCCGAGGTCGAGCGCAAGCTGCGGACCATGCCGACCGATCCGGCGCGTGTGCGGCGTACCGATCCGGGCGAGCCGACCAAATGCCCGGTCTGGGAGTTCCACAAGGTCTATTCCGATCAGAAGACCCAGGAGTGGGTGCTGAACGGCTGCCGCAGCGCCGGCATCGGCTGCCTGGACTGCAAGCAGCCGGTGATCGAGGCGGTGAAGGCCGAGCTGGCGCCGATCCAGGAGCGGGCCCGCGAATACGAGAGCGATCCGGAGCGGGTACGGGCCGTGGTCGCCGAGGGCTGCGAGCAGGCGCGGAGCGCGGCCCGCGAGACCATGGCCGAAGTGCGCTCCGCCATGGGGCTGGATTACCGGTAATGGATGAGAGCATCCAGCAGGTGATCGGCCAGGCTGCCGAGGAGCAGCTGGTCGCGCGCGTGCGCGGCGAAGCGGTCACCAGCCTGCCGCAGGATCTCTACATCCCGCCGGACGCCCTGGAGGTGTTCCTCGAGACCTTCGAGGGCCCGCTGGACCTGCTGCTGTATCTGATCCGCAAGCAGAACCTGGATGTTCTCGATATTCCCATCGCCGAGATCACGCGGCAGTACATCGAGTACGTGGAGCTGATGAAGGAGCTGAGGCTGGAGCTGGCGGCGGAGTACCTGGTGATGGCGGCCATGCTGGCCGAGATCAAATCCCGCATGCTGCTGCCGAAGCCGGCCGCCGACAGCGAGGACGAGGAAGACCCGCGCGCCGAGCTGGTGCGCCGGCTGCAGGAGTACGAGCGCTACAAGGCCGCTGCCGAAAACCTCGATCAGCTCCCGCGGGTGGCCCGCGACGTGTTTCCGGCCAGCGCCGAAGGACCGGTGCGGACGCTGGTCAAGCTGCAGCCGGAAGTCAGCCTGGACGAGCTGCTGGCGGCGCTGGCCGACGTACTGGCACGTGCCGAACTGTTCACCAACCATCAGGTGCAGCGCGAGGCCCTGTCGGTGCGCGAGCGGATGTCGGAAACGCTGAGCCGGCTGGACAACGAGCGCTTCGTGGAATTCACCGCCCTGTTCCGGCTCGAGGAAGGCCGGCTGGGGATGGTGGTCACCTTCCTGGCGGTGCTGGAACTGGTCAAGGAATCGCTGATTCAGCTCGTGCAGGCCGAACCGTTCGCCCCGATCTACGTCAAGGCGGCGGCGTAACAGAACTGGTTGCAGGGACCCGCACATGTCACGACCACCTCTGAAGAACATCCTCGAGGCGGCACTGCTGGCAGCCGGCGAGCCGCTGCCGCTGGACCGGTTGCAGGATCTGTTTCCGGACTCCGAACGGCCGGAGCGGGCCGCGCTGCGACAGGCGCTGGACGATCTCGCCGAAGACCTGAGCGGCCGCGGCATCGAGCTCAAGGAAGTCGCCAGCGGCTACCGGCTGCAGGTGCGCCAGGAGCTGGCGCCCTGGGTGTCCAGGCTGTGGGAGGAACGACCGGCGCGATATTCGCGCGCACTGCTGGAGACCCTGGCCGTGATCGCTTACCGCCAGCCCGTGACCCGCGGCGAGATCGAGGAGATCCGCGGCGTCTCGGTCAGCACGCCAATCATGCGTACCCTGCAGGAGCGTGAATGGATCCGCGTGGTCGGCCACCGCGACGTGCCGGGACGGCCGGCGATGTTCGGCACTACCCGCCGCTTCCTCGATTACTTCAACTTGAAGG
>JAJUFY010000147.1 GCA_029263635.1 Ectothiorhodospiraceae bacterium
CCGACAAGATCATCGAGGCCTGGCCGCAACTGCCCCGGCTGCGCCAGAACGTGGTCATCGACATGAAGGGCCTGCGCCGCTACGACCGCGAGCGGCTGTGCAGCTTCGCGGAAGTGGAAGCCCTGGGCGCCGAGTACGAGCAGAAGCATCCCGGGCTGGTCGACCAGCTGCTGGACAGCCAGCAAATGAGCGACACCGCGCTCATGATCTATACCTCCGGTTCCACCGGCCGCCCCAAGGGCGCCATGATCAGCTGGGGCAATCTGCATGCTGCCGCTCCCGGGCTGGTGAACCTGCTGGCTCTGAACTCGGGCGACACCAGCCTCTCCTACCTGCCGCTCTGTCACGTCGCCGAACAGGCGGTGACCAACATCGGCCCGATGTATGCCGGCAGTACCGTCAGCTTCGGCGAAAGCCTGCGCACGGTGCAGGAAGATCTGCGGGAAGTGGCGCCGACCTTCTTCCTCGGGGTGCCGCGGATCTGGGAGAAACTGCACTCTTCCATCTACATCAAAATGCAGGAAACCGGACGTTTGCGGCAGGCGCTGTTCAACTGGGCCATACGCAGCTGCGAGCCGCTGGCGGCCAAGCCTCGCGCGCAGCACACGCTTGCCGAACGCCTGCGCTTTGGCCTGTGTTATCTGCTGGTGTTCCGGGCCCTGCAGAACTACATCGGCCTGCGCCGCTGCCGGGTCGCCATGACCGGCGCCGCCTCCATCGCACCGGAGATCCTGCGCTTCTTCCGCACCATCGGCATCCCCCTGATCGAGGTCTACGGCCAGACCGAGAGCACCGGTGTTGCCACCGGCCAGCGGCTGGAGCGCTTCACGCTGGGCACTGTCGGCCGCGCTATCGACGGTGTGGAGGTCGAGCTCGGCGAGCACGATGAGATCCTCATCCGCGGCGGCCTGGTGTTCCAGGGCTACTACAAGAACGAAGCGGCCACCGCCGAGACCATCCGCGACGGCTGGCTGCACACCGGCGACGTCGGCGCCTGGGTGGGCGACGAACTGAAGATCGTCGACCGGCTCAAGGACATCATGATCACCGCCGGTGGCAAGAACCTCTCGCCCTCCGAGATCGAGAACACCATCAAGGCCAGCCCGTACATCAAGGAGTGCATGGTGATCGCCGAAGGCCGCCGCTACGTCTCGGCGCTGGTCCAGATCGACTACGAGACGGTGGCGAAATGGGCCGAGCAGAACGGCATCGCCTACACCACCTTCCGCAGCCTGGCCGAGAACCCACGGGTCAGGGACCTGATCCAGGCCGAGGTCGACCGCGGCAATGCCGGCCTCGCCCAGGTCGCGCAGATCAAGCGCTTTTTCCTGCTCACCAAGGAACTCGATCACGACGACGACGAGGTGACGGCCACCATGAAGGTCCGCCGCAGCAACATCTACAAGAAGTACGCGGATGTGATCGAAGGGCTGTACGCGTAGCAGAAAAGAGGAGCGCGCCGCCACAAATCAGCCGGCGCGCCAGCACCGCTAACGCGCCCTATGGCAGGAGACACGATGCGGCCCGCGTCGGGGGCAGGCCGCCTGTTACCTGAACTTCGGTGCCCGCTTCTCCAGAAACGCCCGCACGCCTTCCCGGAACGCCTCGCTCTCGATCAGTTCCTGCTGCCGCTCGGCCTCGTAGTCCAACTGGACCGGGAAATCGTTGGTTTCGGCAACGGCGAAGGCGCGGCGCGCTTCCAGCGCGGCATGAGCCGGCGCGTTCGCGAGCCGTTCGGCCAGGGCGCGCGCCTCCTCCATGAGCGCGGCGTCGTCGACGCAGGCCCAGATCAGGCCCCACTCCGCCGCCTGCTCCGCCGGCAGCCGTTCGCCGAGCAGGGTCAGGCCCATGGCCCGTGCCCGGCCGATCAGACGCGGCAACTGCCAGGTCGCGCCAAGGTCCGGGATCAGCCCCAGGCGCGGCATGAAGGTGAGCATGAAATACGCCGAGCGGGCGGCGATGACGATATCGGCAGCCAGAGCAATGCTGACGCCGGCGCCGGCCGCGGCGCCATTGACGGCCGCGACCACCGGCACCGGCAGCTGCTGCAGATCGAGGATCAGCGGGTTGCTGAGCTCGCGCATCATGCGGCCGACGCTCTCTCCCACCCTGCCGCCGCCCAGGCTGCCCAGCTCGGCGCCGGAGCAGAAGGCGCGCTCGCTGCCGGTCAGCAGCAGTGCCCGAACCGAGGCATCCTGCCGGATCACCGCCAGCGCCTCGCGCACCTCCTGCTGTAGCGGAATGGAGATGGCGTTCATGGTGCCGGGATCGTTCAAGCTCAGCACGGCGATGCCGTCGTCGATCTCCAGGCGGATCTTGTCGTAGTTCATGGCCTGCCTCCTCAGCGGCCGAGAATGGCGCGGGCGATCAGCTCCTTCATGATTTCACTGGCACCGCCATAGATGCGCTGCACGCGGGCGTCAACGAAATCGCGCGACACCTGGTACTCGCGCATGTAGCCGTAGCCACCGTGCAGCTGCAGGCATTCGTCGGCCACCTTGAACTGCAGCTCGGTGGCGCTGAGCTTGGCGATGGAGGCATCGGTGGTGGTCAGCTCGCCGCGATCGTACTTGGCCGCGCACTGGCGGATAAAGGCGCGATTGACCTCGAGCTGCGCCTTCAGCTCGGCCAGCTTGAAACGGGTGTTCTGCAGCTGCGCAAGCGGCTGGCCGAAAGCCTGGCGCTCCTTGACGTAGGCTATGGTGCGCTCCAGCGCGCCCTCGGCGGCGGCCAGCGCCCCGACGCCGAGGATCAGCCGCTCGCGCGGCAGCTCGTTCATCATGTTGGCGAAGCCGCGGCCCTCGCCGCCAAGGATCTGCTCGGCGCCAACGCGCAGGTCTTCGAAGAACAGCTCAGCCGTGTCCGAAGCATGCTGGCCAATCTTCTCCAGCCGGCGGCCACGCTGGAAACCGGGCAGCGTGGTGTCGATCGTGAACAGCGTGACTCCCTTGCTGCCGGCCGCAGGGTCGGTCTTGGCTGCCAGCACCAGCAGGTCTGCGTGGTAGCCGTTGGTAATGAAGGTCTTCTGGCCGTTGATACGGTAGCCGTCGCCGTCACGCTCGGCGCGGGTCTTCATGGCCTGCAGATCGGAACCGGCGCCCGGCTCGGTCATGCCGATGGCGCCTACCACCGCGCCGGTGACCATGCCGGGCAGCCAGCGCTGCTTCTGGGCCTCGCTGCCGAGGTGCAGGATGTAGGGCGCGACGATGTCGGAGTGCACCGACACGGCACTGGCCAGCCCGCCGAAACCGGCATGGGCGATCTCCTCCACCACCACCGTCGACAGCGTGAAGTCGGCGCCAGCGCCGCCGTACTGTTCCGGCACGTCGACGCAGAGCAGCCCCTGCTCGCCGAAACGCTGCCAGAGCTCGCGGGGGAACAGCCCCTCTCGCTCCCACTGTGCATAGTGCGGTGTCACCTCGCGCTCGAGAAACTTGCGCACGGTGTCGCGGAAAAGCTCGATCTCGCTCTGCTCCAGCACGCTCCTGCTCCTTTCACGTCATGGTGCAAGGAAACAGACTAGCGCAATTCCATGCCGATGCGGTGCGAGGATGTGCCGCGGCAGGCGCCCTCTCCTGCCGGCATGGCCGCATGCCGGCCCTGATCAGGCTGGCTTGCCGAGACGCATGATGGCGGCGGCAATGTCGGTCAGCGGCAGCACCTGGCAGACCGCGCCCCGCTCGACCGCCTCTTTCGGCATGCCGTAGACCACGCAGCTGGCTTCATCCTGGGCGATCGTGAAGGCACCGGCCTGGCGCATGGCCAGCAGCCCGTTGGCGCCGTCGTCGCCCATGCCGGTCATGATGATGCCGACGGCATGGCGGCCGGCGTGTCTGGCTACCGAATGGAACAGCACATCCACCGACGGCTTGTGGCGGTTCACCGGCGGACCGTCGCGCACGTCCACCAGGTACTGCGACCCGCTGCGCCGCAACTGCAGGTGGCGGCCGCCCGGCGCCACCAGCACCCGCCCCTGCAGCACGCGGTCGCCGTCTTCGGCCTCGCGGACTTCGCAGTGGCAGAGCGCATTCAGCCGCTGCGCGAAGGCAGCGGTGAACCTCTCCGGCATGTGCTGGACGATGACGATGCCCGGACAATCCGCCGGCAGCTGCGTGAGCACCGCTTCCAGCGCCCGCGTGCCGCCGGTGGAGGTGCCGATGGCGACTACATGATCGGTTGCCGTACCCAGCGCGGCCGGCGCCAGTGCCGGCGGTGGCGGCACCGCGACCTGGCCGAGCCTGGCCTTGGCAGCGGCCTTGACCGCATGCGTGAGGCTCTGCACCGAAGCCTGCAAAAACTCCTTCAGCCCCAGCTTGGGCTTGGCAACCACTTCCACCGCCCCGGCGCTCAGCGCCTGCATCGTGGTCTCGGCGCCACGCTCGGTCAGGGTGGAGCAGACCACGACCGGCGTCGGCCGCTCCCGCATGAGCTTGCGCAGGAAAGTGATGCCGTCCATGCGCGGCATCTCGACGTCGAGCACGATGACATCCGGCCATTCGCGCTGCATGCGCTGCAGGGCGAACAGCGGATCGGCGGCAGCGCCGATCACGTGGATGTCCGGGTCCCGCGCCAGCAGCTCGCTGAGTACCTGCCGGACGACGGCGGAATCGTCGACGATGAGGACCTTGATCGGACCGCTCATGGCTCTCCCACGATGCCGGCTGCCTGGCCTGCGCTGCCGAAGCGCATCCAGACGTCGCCGGTAGCGATATCGAAGATCAGTTGCCGATAGCCGCTGCCGCCCAGGTGCTCAGCCTTGACCCGCAGCTGGTATCGCTCGACCAGGGCCCAGGCCGCCGCGATGTTGCGTGCCGGCACCCCGGTCCCGCTGGCTGCCGTCGCCGCCATGTTACCGCCGCCGAACAGCTTGGTGTCGTATTCATGCAGCCGTGTCCCCAGCCGGCGGGCCTCGGCATCCAGCAGCTGCAGCGCCTCGTCGCCATAGCGTCCGTCGAGCTTGCCGCCCGGCTTGTCGCGGCTCGGCAGCATGTAATGGCACATAGCGCCCACCCGGCGACCAGGGTGCCAGAACGTGAAGGCGATGCAGGAGCCGAGGGTGGTGCGAATACGGCTGTATTCATCGCCGAAATACCACTCCCCCGGCTGCAGGAAGATGTCGATCCCGCCGCTGCGGCCGGAGATCATGCCGGTTTCCGGTAGATCGACGGCGTAATCAGTGTCAGGCCGTCGAAGATGCCGTTGAGGCTCTCCGAGTGGCCGATGAAGAGATAGCCGCCGGGCCTGAGCTTCTCGACGATCCGTGTCACGACCTGCCGCTTGGTATGGGCGTTGAAGTAGATCATGACATTGCGCAGCAGGATCAGATCGAACTCCCGCAGGGTCGGCAGCGGCTCATTGAGGTTCATCCAGCGAAACTCGACCCGCGCCTGCAGGCTACGGTCGATCAGGAAGCTGCCGTCGTTGCTGCCGACGCCCTTCAGGCAGTAGCGCCTCAGGTAATCCGGCGGAATCCGCTCGGCGCGGCTCATGGGATACATGCCTGCCCGGGCGCGCGCCAGGACCTGATTGCTGATGTCAGAACCCAGCACGCTCCAGTCGGCCGACAGGCCCAGCTGATCGGCCAGGATCATCGCCACGCTGTAGGGTTCCTCGCCGCTGGAGCAGGCAGCGCTCCAGGCTCGGAACGGACGGCCGCGCGAATGGGCGGCGAGGATCTCCTCGCGCAGGAAGTCGAAGTGCTTGTGCTCGCGGAAAAAATACGTTTCGTTGGGGGTCAGCAGGTCCACCACCAGCGGGCGCTCGGCACGGTCCTTGGCGAGCCGCCGCAGGTACTCGCCATAGCTGTCGAGCCCCAGCGCCTTCAGTCGCTTGGCGAGCCGCGCGGCCACCATGCTGCGCTTGGCCGCCGTCATGTGGATGCCGGCGACGTCGAAGATCATCTGCTGAAACCAGCGGAATTC
>JAJUFY010000402.1 GCA_029263635.1 Ectothiorhodospiraceae bacterium
CCCTGCTTGGTCCAGATGACAACGGACGCCGCGGCCGTCGCCGCGACGGCGGCCAACCCATCCCGCCACGTACTGGCGGTCGAGCGCCTGTGCAAGACATACGGCGGCATGGTGGCGGTCGATCGCATCTCGTTTGCCGTCGGCCGCAACGAGATCGTCGGCCTGCTCGGCCCCAACGGCGCCGGCAAGACCACCACCATCAACATGATCCTCGGCGTGCTGGAGCCGAGCGGGGGCACCATCCGCATCGACGGCGTCGATCTCGCCGCGCACCGCTCGCAGGCGCTGGACCGTACCAATTTTGCCGCTGTCTACGCGCCCTTGCCGGGTAATCTGACGGTGGCGCAGAACCTGCGCATCTTCGGCCTGATGTACGGCGTGCGGGAGCTGGCCGCGCGCATCGACGAGCTGCTGGAGCAGTTCGATCTGGTGCGGTTTCGCGACACCAGGTGCGGCGTGCTGTCTTCCGGCGAGCAGACCCGGGTGGCGCTCGCCAAGGCCATGCTCAACCGGCCACATCTGCTGCTGCTGGACGAGCCGACCGCCTCGCTGGATCCGGCCACGGCGCGCGACATCCGCGCCCGCATCCGCGAGTTCGCCCGGGCAGATGCCGGCGGCGTGCTGTGGACCTCGCACAACATGTACGAGGTGCAGGAGGTCTGCGATCGGGTGCTGTTCCTCTCGCGCGGTCGGATTCTGCTGGAGGGCGACCCGAAGACCCTGCCCGCCGAGCACGGCAAGGCGACGCTGGAGGATCTGTTCGTCACCGTGGCGCGCGAGCCGCTGGCACTGGAGCTGTAGATGAGCCTCAACCGGATCGGCGCCATCGTGCTGCGCCAGCTGTACCTGCTGCGGGCGAGCCCCGTGCGCGTGCTGCCGCTGTTCGCCTGGGCGGCCATCGACATCGTGCTGTGGGGCTTCATTACCCGCTACCTGAGCACCATCGTCGCCACGGGCATCAACTTCGTCTCGATCCTGCTGGGCGCCGTGCTCATGTGGGACTTCTTCGGCCGGGTCATGCACGGCGTCACCACGGCGTTCCTCGAAGACGTGTGGTCGCGCAACTTCCTCAACCTGTTCGCCTCGCCGCTGCTGATCTCGGAATACCTGACCGGCCTGGTAGTGACCAGCATCCTCACCAGCCTGGTCGGCCTGGTGGTGATGCTGGTGCTGGCGAGCGCGGCCTTTGGGCTGTCGTTCGCCGCCTACGGCGCGATGTTTCTGCCGTTCCTGCTGGTGCTGTTCCTGTTCGGGATCGCGCTGGGAGTGTTCTCCAGCGCCGTGGTGCTGCGGCTGGGGCCGGCGTCGGAGTGGTTCGTGTGGCCGGTGCCGGCGCTGCTGTCGCCGTTCGCCGGGGTGTTCTACCCGCTCGACACCCTGCCGGCCTGGATGCAGGCCGTGGGCTATCTGCTGCCGCCTTCGTACGTGTTCGAAGGCATGCGGGCCATCGTCCTGGACGGCGCGTTCGCCGGCCAGCTGCTGGCTTGGAGCGTGGCGCTGGCGCTGCTCTACATCGTGCTGGCGTGCTGGTTCTTCCTGCGCGTCTACCGGCATGCCGTGCGCACCGGGCTGATCGCCCGCTACAGCGCCGAGAGTCTGAGCTGAGCGGTCGCGTCTCCGCTTGCTGCCCGTAGGCGCGGCCCCCGGGCGCGAAAGGCGGCCTCACCCCCGGCCCCTCTCCCGCTGGCGGGAGAGGGGAGAAAGTATCGCGGCGTGGGCGCCGCTCCTGCAGGAAACACTGAGTTCCCGCGGGGGCTGAAAGCTGCGCCTAGCCGCCAGGCTTGTAAACCGGCATCGCCAGGATCGCCTGGGTGACGCGCCCGACCGGCCCGGCCTCGTCGTACAGGGTGGTCTCCACCAGGCCGGTGCCGTTCGGTTCCATGCGGCTGCGGGCGTCCAGCCCCAGCCACTCGCCGATCGGGATGCGGTGCAGGTAGAGCGTGACATCGGTGTTGATGGCGCCGGTGTCCTCGGCGACGCGC
>JAJUFY010000341.1 GCA_029263635.1 Ectothiorhodospiraceae bacterium
ACGGACTTCGGCACCCTCGAGCGCTACTTCGACGGCTACTCGGTGGCCGGCGACCGGCTGGCGGCGCTGCAGGTGCCGGCCAGCATCCTGACCGCCGCCGACGACCCGGTGATCCCGGTCGAGGATTTCCTCCAGGCGCGCCTGCCGGCGTCGGCCCGCCTGGAAATTTCGCGTTGGGGTGGGCATTGCGGCTTCGTGGAGGACACGGCGCTCAACGGCTTCGGGGAGCGCTGGCTCGCCCGCCGGCTGTCACTCGCGCCGACAAGCTGAGGCCGTCGCCCGAGGTGGCGCGCACCGCAGTGGCTACAATCGCGGGCCTGCCCGCATCCGGACCTGCCATGTACGACGCCATCATCGAACTGCTGCGCTCCGGCGCGGCCGAGGCCGCCCTGCAAGCCGCAAGGGAGGCGGCGGAGGCGAACCCTGACGATCCGCAGGCCCACCGGCTGCTGTCTGCCGCACTGAGGCTGGCGCGGCGCCCGGCGGAGGCGCTGGAATCGATCGATCGCGCAATCGCGCTCGAGCCGGAGGACTCCGGCCTGCACCTTGAGCGCGGCCTGGTGCTGCTCGGCACCGGTGACGCAGCCAAGGCCGGCGAGGCGCTGTCGACCAGCGTTGGCCTGGACCCGAACAAGGTCGCAGCCTACGTCGTCCAGGCGCAGCTTGCACTCGCCCGCGGGGACCTCGACGGGGCCCGTTCGCTGGCCAACACCGCCTCGCGCGCGAGCCCCGACCACCCGCACGTGGCCGCGCTGCTGGGGAGCATCGCCCTGCGCAGTGGAGATCCCACTCGCGCGTTGAAAATCCTGGGCCCCGCTTCGGCGAGCCACCCCGACGATCGCGTGCTCCGTCACGCACTCGGCTTCGCCTACATGGCCAACGGGAACCTCGCGTTCGCCGAGCAGGCCTTCCGCGGCCTGCTGGAGTCGCAGCCCGACGCGCCCGCACTGCGCGCGGCGCTCGCCGACCTGGTATCGCGCCAGGGCCGCCCGGGCGAAGCGGTGGAGCTGATGCAGCCGGTGCTGGACAGCGGCCGGGCCAGCCCGTCGCTGCGACGCGTCGTGGCCCGGCACCAGGCGGCGGCGGGCCAGCACCGCGAGGCGGCGGCTTCGCTGGTCGAACTGCTTCGCGAAACCCCGGGGGATACCCGGGCGCTGGAGCTGCTCGGCCGGGTGTGGACGCGCGCGGGTGGTCGCGACGAGGCGGTTGCACGGCTGGAGGAGCTGTTGCAGCTGCACCCCGGCGAGGACGAGCTGTGGAAGGCACGGCTGAGCATCGACGGGCTGGGCAGCGCGGCCGGCGCCGAGGTGGTGGCGCGCTGGCGCGAGGCGGCGCCTGACTCGCCGCAGTCGATGGAGGCCGCCATGCACCTGCACGACCTCCGCAACGAAGGCGAGGAGGCGGAAGCCCTCGCGCGCCGCATCGTGGCGGCCAGGCCCGGCCACGTCCGCGCGGAAATGCGCATCATCCAGGCCTTGCTGGCGCGGAACCCGGACGAGGCAATCGACCACGTCCGCGGCATGCATGAGCGCGCTCCCGAACAGTCCCGGCGCGACATGCGCCAGCTCATGGGCAGCGTCATGGACGCGGCCGGCCGGCAGGCTGACGCCCTTGCCACCTGGGCAGGCCTGCATGCCGAGGTCGCCGGCGAGCGCCAGCCGCGCCCGGTGCACGGGGAAGCCGCCCAGTGGTGGCCGGAGCTGGCCGCGCCCGCCGGTGACGAGCCCCGGCACGTGTTCCTGTGGGGCCTGCCCGGTTCCCAGGTGGACCGCGTGGCCAGCGTGCTTCGCGTCGTCGGCGCGCCGCTGCTGGCGGACCGCTTCAGCAACCGCCCGCCGCCGGACCTGTTCCTCGACCCGGCGGTGATCGCGGAACTCAACGCCGGTCGCGCCGACGCCGCGGCACTGGTCGAGGGTTGGCGCCGCCTGCTGCCGCACCGCGGGCAGCGCGGGAGCGCGGCGGTCATCGACTGGCTGCCGTGGTGGGACAATGCACTGCTGCACGCACTCCGCCCGGGCCTGCCCGGGGCGCGGCTGGTGGTCGTGCTGCGCGACCCGCGTGACATGCTGCTGGACTGGCTGGCCTTCGGGGCACCGGCGCCGTTCGCGCTGGAGACCCCGGAAGCAGGCGCGCAATGGCTGGCTTCGGCGCTGGAGCACGTCGCGGTGCTGGAGGCCGATCGCCTGTTCCCGGGCACGGTGCTCCGCATCGACGGTTCCACCTACGACGAGGCCGCGCTCGCGACCGCGCTGTCGGAAGCGCTGGATGCGCAGGTGCCGAGGCCTCCGGCTGGCAGCCTGGGTGGCCCACGCCTGCCGCAGGGCCGCTGGCGCGAGTTCAGCGCGCCGCTGGCGGATGCGTTCGCGACGCTGCAGCCGGTCGCGGTGCGCCTCGGGTATCCGGAAGCCTGACCGGCACCTGTGGTGCCGGCTCTGGCAGACTCGGGCCGGTACCAATCGTGGGAGCAGCCATGCAGATCCGCAGCGACAGTTTCAGCAACGGCAGCCCGATCCCGGCCCGCTTTTGCGCAGGGCAGCGCAGTGATGGGCAGGTCGGCTTCGGGCCCAACCGCAGTCCGCACCTCGCT
>JAJUFY010000005.1 GCA_029263635.1 Ectothiorhodospiraceae bacterium
AACTTGCCGGACTCCACCACCACGCCGCCGATGGCGGTGCCGTGGCCGCCGATGAACTTGGTGGCCGAGTGCAGCACGATATCGGCGCCGTGCTCGATCGGCCGGCACAGGTACGGGCTCGCCATGGTGTTGTCGATGAACAGCGGCAGGCCGGCCTCATGGGCGATGCCGGCGATCGCTTCGATGTCGACCACATTGCCGACCGGGTTGCCGATGGTTTCGGCGTACAGCACCTTGGTCCTGGGCGTGAGCGCCCGGCGGAAGTTCTCGGGATCGTCCGGATCGACGAAGGTGGTGTTGATGCCGAGCTTGCGCAGGGTGACATTCAGCTGGCTGAAGGTGCCGCCGTAGAGGGTGCTGGCGGCAACGATCTCGTCGCCCTGCTCGAGGATGGTGAGCAGCGCCGTCATCTGCGCCGCCATGCCGGAAGCCGTCGCCACCGCGGCGCGGCCGCCCTCCAGGGCCGCCATGCGCTCTTCGAACACGGCGGTGGTCGGGTTCATCATGCGGCTGTAGATGTTGCCGAAGGTGGCCAGATTGAACAGGCTCGCCGCGTGCTCGGTGGAGTCGAACACATAGGACGTGGTCTGGTAGATCGGCACGGCGCGGGCGCCGGTGGCGATGTCGGGCACCTGGCCGGCGTGCAGGCACAGGGTTTCGAAGCCGAAATTGCGATCAGCCATTGCAGGTTTCCGTCAGTAGACCGGCGTGCGCGGCCGCTTGGATGAAATGACCTTGGTGTTGACGCCCATGAAGTTGAGCCCGCCGAACAGGCGCGCGTACTCGATCTTCATGCAGCGATCCGCAACGACCTCCAGCCCGGCCTGCTCGGCGCGGGCCATGGCCTCGGGGTGGATCACCCCGATCTGCAGCCACAGCACCTTGGCGCCGATGGCGATGGCATCCTCGACGATGGGCGGCACGTCTTCCGGCTTGCGGAACACATCGACCACGTCGACCGGCTCGGGGATCTCCCTGAGACTCGGATAGCACCGCTGCCCCAGCACCTCGTCGTAGGCCGGATTCACCGGAATGACCCTGAAGCCGTGGTCCAGCAGGTACTTGGCAGCGAAATTACTGGGCCGGTGCCAGTTGGCCGACAGGCCGACCATGGCCACGGTCTTGTAGCTGGAGAGGATACGGCGGATGCCCTCGATATCGTCCACCGGCATGGCGCACTCCTGATCGGGATGGATGGCGGATTGTAGCGCCTGCCGCCGCGGAAGTCGGTGGCGGCCGACACCTGCAAAGAATATCGAGTCGGACCGACAAGCCATGCCTGCCGCCGGCCCCGGCCCGGCACAGGCAACGCTTGAAAAGCCTGCGGCCGATGCCACACTTAGATCCTAGTCCGTTGCCGGCGCCCATCAATGTAAGCCGAACAAATCCAACGACAGGAGCTCCCATGCCGTTCAGGACTTGCTTCCATCGCTGGCTCACCGCCTACGTCGGCGCGCTCTTCCTGGGCTGCACCCTGGCGCTGCCCACGGCGCAGGCCGGCATGATCGGCACCCAGGCCATCGTTGCGCAGGAGCAGCTCGAAGCGCAGCGCAGCGAACTGAGGGATTTCCTGGCCCGGGACGCTGTCCGCGCTCAGCTCGTCGCCTGGGGCGTCGACCCGATCGCTGCCCAGCAACGAGTGGACAGCCTCAGCGCCCAGGAAACCGAGCTCATGCTGCAGCGCATGCGGGAACTGCCGGCCGGCGGCGACGTGCTCGGCGCGGCGGTATTCGTCTTCCTGGTGCTGCTGGTCACCGACATCCTCGGCTTCACCGACATCTTCCCGTTCGTGCTGGGGCCGGACGAGCGATGACTGCGCATGCGCCGCCGCCCGCTTTATCCCGTCCTCGGCATGCTGCTTGCGCTCTGCGGCTGCGCCGGCACCGGCCCGACGGCCTCGCTCGCCGGGCTTGATGAGCGGCCGGCAGTAGAACTCACCGAAGTGCCGTTCCACCCACAGCAGCGCTACCAGTGCGGTCCGGCAGCGCTGGCGACCATGCTCGGCTGGAGCGGCGCGGACACCAGCCCGGAGACGCTCGCGGACCGGCTCTACATCCCGGCCCGGCAGGGCAGTTTGCAACCGGAACTCATGGCCCAGGCGCGCCAGCACGGCCGGCTGGTCTACCGGATCCCCGCTGAGCCACATGCCCTGCTCGACGAGCTGCAGGCCGGCCATCCGGTGCTGGTCCTGCAGAATCTGGGATTACGCTGGTGGCCGGTATGGCATTACGCCGTGGTAATCGGTTATGAGCCGGAGCGTGGGGAGCTGATCCTGCGTTCCGGAACCATACGCCGGCACCGGGTCAGGCTTGCCACCTTCCTGCGGACCTGGAAGCGTGGGGATTCCTGGGGCGTGGTGACGCTCCGACCCGGCCAGTTGCCGGCGAGCGCCGAGCCGCGGCGCTATCTGGCCGCCGCTTTCGACCTGGAAGCCAGTGGCTTCGGCGCTCCGGCGGAAACGGCCTACCGGGCCGGCATCGAGCGCTGGCCATCCTATCCTGGGCTGCGGCTGGCGCTGGCGAACCGGCGGCTGGCGACGGCAGGACCTGCCGCCGCTGTGCCCATACTGGAACAGGGCATCGCAGCCGGGGCCGAGGACGGTGCGCTGTACAACAACCTGGCCCTGCTGCTGGCCGAGCTCGAGCGCTGGGACGAGGCGAAAATCTACGCAAGGCGCGCGGTCCGCGCCGGGGGACCGCACCTCGATGAGTTCCGGAATACGCTGGACGAAATCTGTCGGCGCCGGCCAACCGGGCGCTGCGCTCCGCAGGAGCCGCTATCCTAGGGACTGCCCGCGCAGGCGCACAGCGCCGCCTGCCTGCGTTCCGGCGCTTTCCCGGAACAGCTTAAAATGTGAGCCGCACGCCGAAGTTGGCGCTATCGTCCAGCTCGTAGTCGCCCCGGTTCTCGACTTCGATCTCGAGCTTGCGGTAGCCGAAGAAGACCGCGGCCTGCCGGGAAATGGCCGCCTCGATGCGTGCCGACCACTCCTTGGTCTTTTCGGTATCGCCGAAGGAGAGGATGCTCGGCGCGACCCAGCCTTCCAGCACCAGCGACACCGGGATCTGCGCAGCGAGACCGATACCGACGTTGCCGCCGACGGCGATGGCGCTGGCGGTTTCATTGATCCGGTCCAGGTCGCCAAGATAGCCCTGCACGCCCACCGCGAACCGCAGCGACGGGCTCACCCGGTTGGTGGACAGCAGCCGCACGGTGCCGAGCAGGTCGTCGTTTTCATTGAAGAGGATGCCGCCGCCGACCTGGGTGTTGTCCATGCCCCAGCGGTTGCCGGTCGACGTGACCAGGAACTGGGCGACATCGTCATTGAGGGTCAGCTCCAGGCTGGCCGCATGCACCGCCGGAACGGCGAAAGCCGACAGGATCAGGATCGAAACCAATTTGCGCATCACGCATTCTCCTTGTCTATCCGGAACGCAAGCGGGCGGAATCGTAGCAACTCCCTTGGTCTGGTGCGACACCACGCACCCTGCCGGCGTACACTGGGGACGCCATCCGCACTTCTGAAGCTGCATGGAAGGACGCCATCATGATCGACTCGGCTCTGCTCCCACATCTGCAAGGCTATATCGGCGGCCGCTGGGCTGCAGGCGGTGGCGGTCGCGACATCACCGTTCACAATCCGGCAACCGGGGAGGAGCTGGCCCGCATTCCCGCCATGGGCAGCGCGGACGTCGCAGCGGCGGTGGCCGCCGCCAGTGCGGCGCTGGCACGGCCGGCGGCGCTGGAGACCCGCCGCCGCTGGCTCCAGCAGATCGTCGACGCGCTGCTCGGCAACAAGCAGGAACTCGGCCGGATCCTGACGCTGGAACACGGCAAGCCCTGGCCCGAAGCCCAGGTCGAGGTCGAATACGCCGCCGGGTTCTTCCGCTACTGCGCCGAGCAGATCCAGGCGCTGGAGCCGCGGACCCTGCGCGAACGGCCCCGCGACATGACCTGGACCGTTTACTACCGCCCGGCCGGCGTCGCCGCGCTGATCACGCCCTGGAACTTCCCCATCGGCATGATCGCCAAGAAGCTTGCCGCAGCGCTGGCAGCCGGCTGCCCTACGGTGATCAAGCCGTCCTCCAAGACCCCGCTCACCATGATCGCGCTGTTTACCCTGCTGGAGCGCGAGCTGGAACTGCCGGCCGGCATGGTGAACCTGGTGATCGGGCCGGCTGGCGAGATCGGCGACGCACTCTGCCGCCACCCCGAGGTGCAGGTGCTGAGCTTTACCGGCTCCACCGAGATCGGCCGCGACCTGATGGCCAAGTGCGCCCCGCAGATCAAGAAGGTCGCCCTGGAGCTGGGCGGCAACGCGCCGTTCATCGTGTTCGACGATGCCGATCTCGATCAAGCCGCCGAACAGCTGCTGGCCAACAAATTCCGCGGCGCCGGCCAGACCTGCGTGTGCGCCAACCGCGTCCTGGTGCAGCGCGGCGCGCTGGAAGCCTTCACCGCCAAGGTCGCCGAGCGCGTCAGCCGGCTCAAGGTGGGCAACGGCATGGAGCCGGGCGTGGACATCGGCCCGCTGATCGACCGCGCCGGCTTCAACAAGGTACGACGCCATGTCGAGGACGCCCTGGCGCAGGGCGCCCGGCTGGTGACAGGCGAGCTGCCGCCGGCGGCCGAGCAGGACTGGGGCTGCTTCTATCCGCCCACGGTGCTGGCCGACGTCCGCCCCGACATGCTCGTGCAGCGCGAGGAAACCTTCGGCCCGCTGGTGCCCATCATGCCCTTCGACGACGAGAGCGAGGCGATCCGCATCGCCAACGACGTCGAGTTCGGCCTGGCGGCCTATGTGTTCACCGGCGACAGCGGCCGTGCCGAGCGGGTGATCCCCCAGCTGCGCTTCGGCCATGTCGGTCACAATACCGGCTCCGGCCCGACCCCGGAGGCACCGTTCGGCGGCATGAAGCAGTCCGGCCTCGGCCGCGAAGGCGGCATCGAAGGGCTGTTCGAGTTCGTCGAACCGCAGACGGTACCGTCCGCGTCGTGAAAGCGCCGACCGAGCGTTTCTCCGACCGGGTCGAGCACTATAGCCGCTACCGGCCCGGTTACCCTGCAGCGGCGTTGGATCTGCTGGCGCGGGAATGCGGCCTGGCGCCCGGAATCCGGGTGGCCGACATCGGTGCCGGTACCGGTATCTTTACCCGCCTGCTGCTCGACCGCGGGGCGCTGGTCTTCGCGGTCGAGCCGAACCCGGAAATGCGGGCAGCGGCCGAGCAATGGCTCGCCGGCACGCCCGGCTTCGCCAGTGTTGCCGCACCGGCCGAGGCGACCGGCCTGCCGGACGCGTCGGTGGAGCTGATCGTCGCCGCCCAGGCGTTCCATTGGTTCGATCGCGCCAAGGCGCGTGCCGAATTCGCCCGCATTCTCCGTCCCGGCGGCTGGCTCGCGCTGGTCTGGAACGAGCGCGAGATCGGCACCACGCCCTTCCTCCGGTCTTACGAGCAGTTGCTGCGGGAATACGCGCCCGAGTATGGCGTGGTCGACCACCGCGACATCGGCCCGGCCGAGGTGGGCGCCTTCTTCCACCCGGGCCGGGCGACACTCGCCACGTTCTCCTATCGCCAGCGCTTCGACTACGAAGGGCTCAAGGGCCGGTTGCTGTCATCGTCCTACGCGCCGAACGCCGGCCATCCCAACCATGCCCCCATGCTGCGCGCTCTGCGCAGCCTCTTCGAGCGCCACCAGCAGGACGGCTGCGTGACCTGGCACTACCGGACCAGGGTGTTCTACGGACAGTTGGCGGGGTAGTGGAAGGCGCTGCGGAAGGGATACGGCAGGACGCTGTCCAGCCCCCTCCCGCAAGCGGGAGAGGGGCTCGGGTCAGGATTCTTGAAGAAGCCCCGCGGCGGAGCCGCTGTTCTCCTCGCGGTCCGTTGCTTAGCCGGCGATCTCCCAGTCGCCGCTGGCCGTCCGGCAGGCGACACCGGTCACTTCCTCGTCCTCGCCTTCGACGTCCATCCTGAACTCCCGGCAGGGCCGGCCGTCGCGCGAGAAGGTTTCCGTCGGCGTCACTTCATAGCGCTCGCCGGTATCGGGATTGGTCCAGGCCGTGCTTTCGCCGGTCTCGCCGCTCTCCAGCGCACCGGCGATGTTGGCCCGGTCGCGCTCGTCCAGCCGCCTGCCGATCTCGCGCCCAAGCAGCGCACCGCCAGCGGCGCCAAGCAATGTTCCCGTCGTACCGCCGATCTCGCTGCCGAGCACGGCGCCGGCCGTGCCGCCAACCAGCGCGCCGGTGTCGCGCTTGGTCTCACAGCCGATGACGGCGAGCAGGACCGCCGTTAGCAGGATGACGATGATTCCTTTCATCTCGGACTCCTGGTCAGACTCACTCATGGCCGCCAAGCGGCTCCCACCCTGGTAGTGGCGATTGCCTGCCGCGACAAGGCCTGCAGCGGCTTGTGAGGCGGATCGTTGCCGGCGACGGCAAAATTCATGTATTTTATAAGCATGTTTGTTTCCGTTCGGATACCCGGCCGCGGCTGTTAGACTTCCGCCTCGGCACAGGCATGGGAGGTATCAATGCGTGCGCATATGCAGGAACCAGTCACCCTGACCCGGGATTGTCCGGCCGTGCACGTCCCGTCGGGCGAGACGGGTACGCTGCCGGAGGGCACGCTGGTGACCATCACTCAGGACCTGGGCGGCAATTTCACCGTACACGCCGGCGGCAATCTGTTCCGCATCGCCGGTGACGATGCTGACGCGCTTGGCCGTGAGCCGCCGCCGCCGCTGACACTGCCGGACGATGCATCGGATCAGGATGTGGAAGCCCTGGTGTGGGCGCAGATGGAAACCTGCTACGACCCCGAGATCCCGATCAACATCGTCGAGCTCGGCCTGATCTACGACTGCCGCATCACCCACATCAGCGAGAACGAACGGCGCGTCGACGTGGAAATGACGCTGACTGCGCCCGGGTGCGGCATGGGCGACATCATCGCCGACGACGTCCGCAGCAAGATCCTGCTGGTGCCGACGGTGGTCGAGGCCAATGTCGAGGTGGTTTTCGATCCGCCCTGGACCATGGACCGGATGTCCGATGCCGCCCGGCTGGAAGCGGGGCTGATGTAGCCGGCGGCGCACCCCGCCGCGCGACAGGGCGATGGCTCTTGCCAGGAATGAGGACGGGGCATGCTGCAAGCGCGGCGGCCTCGCCTTTTCCCATCCTTGCATCCTGCGGCTGGAAGAACGGAGAACCAGGCCTGCCCTCGCCGGCCTGGCTACCTTTGCGCTTGGCGGGCAGGCGCCGGCAACTCATACTGTTTTCCCTCGATCCACAGTGACACGCCTATGCCCGGTTCCTGCCCGGCTGCAGCGCAGGATGGTTGACGAGGGCGTGTCGGCATGCGAAACATCGCCGGCCGAAAGCCGATCCTGAAGGACTGAACCATTTTGTACACCAGCTGGCAGCACCGCCTTACCCGCCTGCGCGACCTCGGCGGCAATGCCGTCCTTGCCGGCGGCCTCAAGGGCCTGGAAAAGGAAAGCCTGCGCGTCACGCCTAGCGGCGATGTGGCGCAGACGCCGCACCCACCGGCCCTCGGCTCCGCGCTGACGCACCCGAGCATCACCACCGACTACTCGGAAGCGCTGCTGGAGTTCATCACCGCGCCGTTCGCGGACGTCAGCGACACCCTGCGCTCGCTGCGGGATCTTCATGTCTTCGTCTACCGCAACATCGGCGACGAACTGCTGTGGGCGACCAGCATGCCCTGTGTCGTGGATGGCGATGCCAGCATCCCCATTGCCCGCTACGGCAGCTCCAATGTCGGCCGCATGAAGTACGTCTACCGGGTGGGGCTGGACAACCGCTACGGCCGGATGATGCAGGCGATCGCCGGCGTGCATTTCAACGTCTCGCTGCCCGGCCATCTCTGGCCGCTGTTGCAGGAGATCGAGCACGACCGCCGGCCGCTGGCCGATTATCAGTCGGACGGCTATTTCCGGCTGATCCGCAACTTCCAGCGCTACGGCTGGCTGGTGCCCTATCTGTTCGGCGCCTCGCCGGCCATCTGCCGCTCCTTCCTGCAAGGGCGGCCGCACCGCTTCGAAGACTTCGACGACTGCACTCTGTACGCGCCCTACGCCACCTCGCTGCGGATGAGCGACATCGGCTACAAGAACAAGGCCCAGGCCGGGCTGGCCGTTTCCTACGACAGCCTGGACGCCTATGTCGACAGCCTGACGCGCGCGATCGAGACGCCGGCGCCCGAATATGCCGCGCTGGGGGTCAAGGTCGACGGCGAATGGCGGCAGCTGAACGCCAACGTGCTGCAGATCGAGAACGAGTTCTACAGCTTCATCCGCCCCAAGAACATCGTCCGTAGCGGTGAGAAGCCGAGCCTGGCGCTGCGCCGCCGCGGCGTCGAATACGTCGAGATCCGGGCGCTGGACGTCAATGCCTACTCGCCGCTCGGGGTGGACGAGCCGCAGCTGCGCTTCATCGAGGCGCTGCTGGTGTTCTGCCTGCTGGAGGACAGCCCGGTGGTCACCGCCGACGAGCAGGCCGAGATCGATCACAACCAGGCCCAGGTCGCTCTTCGCGGCCGTGAGCCGGGGCTGCACCTGCGCCACCGGGGCCGCGAGATCGCGCTCAAGGACTGGGGGCTGGCCCTGCTGGAACCGCTCGCGGCGATCGCCGAGGTGCTGGATGCCGCCGACGGCAGCGACCGCTACCGCGCAGCCGTTGCCGCCCAGCGGGAAGCGCTGCTGGATCCGGAGCGGACGCCGTCGGCCCGCATGCTGGCCGACATGCGTGCGCGCGGCGAGTCGTTCACAGCGCTCGCCATGCGCCTGTCCCGCCAGTACGCGGAGGAATTCCGGGCGCTGCCGCTGCCACCCGCAACCGAGGCGGCGCTGGCCCGGGCCGCTGCCGACTCGCTGGCGGAGCAGGCACGGCTGGAAGCGAGCGATACGCTGTCGTTCGACGAGTATCTGGCTGCGTATTTCGCGCAGCGGTAGCAGCGCCGGTCGCCCCTCAACGGGCTTCGTTCTTGATGGCGTTGCAGCGCTTGCAGCGAAACACCGTGACCAGCCGTCCCTGCTTCACGTCGAAACGCTGGCCCTGCACGATTTCCCACTTATGATGGCCGCTGCGGCACAAGGCGCGGCCGTTCTGGTCATCGACACTGCGTCGCGGCCTGCGAAAAGGGATGACATCGCCCATAGGGTCTCCGGCCGAGGATGGTCTGTCGCCTGCGCGGGACGTCCGGCCCGGCGTGCGGCGGCCGCCTTTGCAAGACCGCGCAGGCATGGCATCGGAACGAGCGACGCCCGGTGCCGATATGTGGTCTTGGCGAGATGATTCAAAACCAAGACCACCATCTGCCGCAAGACGCCAAACTGCCGGATTGCTATGATCGGGGCGCCTGGCACAGGCGCGATACAGCCATCACGGAACCTGACCATCATGACCGACACGCCCGCCACTCCGTCCTCCGCGAACGAGACCCGGCTCGAGCGCGCAGCACAGGCCCGCGCCTTCCTCGGCCAGCTGGCCGAGCGCTATCCTGACTGCTTCACCCGCGACCCGGCCAAGGTACGACCGCTGGCGATCGGCATCCAGCAGAAGCTGCGGGCGGAACTCGCTGCCGATCCGGCCACGCAGGACGTCCCGGGCTGGCTGGTACGACAGGCCCTGGCGATCTACACCCGCTCGCTGGCCTACCAGACCGCCATCGTCGAGCGCCGGCCCCGCATCAACCTGGACGGTTCGACTGCCGGCGAGATAACCGATCAGGAGCAGGCGCACGCCCGCGAACGGATCGATGAGATCATGGCGAAGCGGGCGGCCCGCCGCCCGGCCAAGAAGCAGCCCCCCCGCCGCAAGCCAAAGCGGCTCAGCGCCGAGGAGCAGACGCGCCAGAAGCTGGAGCGGCTGGCGGCGAAGTTCTCCCGCCGCTGACGGCTCGCCGTCAGGCCTTGCTGTGCCTGCCGCCGCGGTGATCCTTCTCGGTCACCGGGCGGGCACGGGCCAGCTCGTGCAGGCCGTCCATGTCCTTGAGGACCACCTCTTTCCCCTCGGCATGCAGCAGGCCCTGTTCCTGGAAGCGCTTGAACAGCCGGCTCATGGTCTCCGGAGCCAGCCCCAGGTAGTTGGCCAGGTCGGTGCGCGACATCGGCAGGCGGAAATTGCGGCTGGACAGGCCGCGACGGCCGAACCGCTCCGAGAAGCTCAGCAAGGCGATCGCCAGCCGCTCTTCGGCGGTGCGCTTGGCAACCGCGTAGAGCATCTCCTGGTCTTCGAAGATTTCCTTGCTCATGATCCGCAGCAGCGTATGCTGCAGGCCGGGTATCTGGGCCGCCAGGCTCTCCAGGTTGTCGAAGGGGATCTCGCAGACGCTGGTGGTTTCCAGAGCGATGGCGTTGCACGGGTGGCGGCTGCCGCTGATCGCATCCAGGCCGAGGATTTCGCCCGGCAGATGGAAGCCGGTGATCTGCTCTTCACCTTCCGGCGACAGCATGGTGGTCTTGATGGCGCCGGCACGTACCGCGTAGATGGCGTTGAACTCATCATGGGCGCGGTACAGATGCTCGCCGCGCGCCAGCGGCCGGCGCCGCTGCACGATCTGGTCGAGCATCTCGACGTCATCGTTCTCCAGGCTCACCGGCAGGCACAGCTGAAACAGGTTGCATTCGCTGCAGGCCTGCCGGATGGTGGATAGCTTCACCACCTTTTGCTCCACTCGCACACTCTCCTATACCCGCTTGATCGCTCGCCGCGCCCATTATAAGGAATCCCCCGGGCGCCGCGGCTCTGCACCTGGCTGCTTCCGATTCTTCAGGCGATGAGCCGCAGCTCCTGCAGCACCTGCATGCAGACGAACGCAAACGCGCCGGCGACCACGTCATCGATCATGATCCCGAAGCCGCCCTTGACGTAGCGGTCCAGCAACCGGATCGGCCACGGCTTGGCGATGTCGAACAGCCGGAACAGCAGAAAACCGGCCAGCACCGCCTGCCAGCTCGGCGCTATCGTCACCATGGCGATCAGGAAACCGACCACCTCGTCCCAGACGATGGCCGGATGGTCGTGGACCCCCGCATCCCGCGCCGCCGCGCCGCAGACATAGACACCGAGCACGAACGAGAGCGCCAGCACCAGCAGATAAGCGTTCAGCGGCAACTGCGCGGCCAGCAGATAGACCGGGATCGCTGCCAGGGTGCCGAAGGTCCCCGGCATCCAGGGCATCAGCCCGGAACCGAACCCAAGGGCAAGGAAATGGGTGGGCCTGGCGATGCGGAAATTCGCTCGGGACGGCTCCTGCCTCATGGCGCCGCCCCGAAATGGTCATAGCCTCCCCGGCTCGGCACCGGCACCTCCCGGCCCTGCTCGTCCACCAGCCGCAGGCCGGGCGCGGCCTCGATGGTACCGATCGCGGTGACGGCAAGCCCAAGCCCCGCGACGGCTTGCTGCAAGGACCGCTCGCGCTCCACCGGCACCGTGAAGCACAGTTCGTAGTCGTCGCCGCCGCCGAGCGCGCAGGCGAGCGCCTCGGTCGGACTGCAGCATGCCTGCAATGTCTGCGACAGCGGCAGCCGTGCCGCCTCCAACCGGGCACCGACACCGCTGCGCGCAAGAATATGGCCGAGGTCGGCCGCCAGACCGTCGGAGACGTCAACCACAGCGCTGGCCAAGCCGAGCAACGCACGCCCGAGCGCAACCCGCGGCTGCGGCCGTTGCAGCCGCTCGACGGCCGGCCCGGCGCGCTCGCCAGCCTGCCACTGCCGCAACCCCAGCGCCGCATCGCCCAGCGTGCCGCTGACGTAGACGCGATCGCCCGGCCTGGCGCCGTCGCGGCGCAGCGCCCGCCCCCGTTCCACCAGCCCGACCAGCGTCACCGTGACCGCCAGCGGCCCGCGCGTGGTATCACCACCAACCAGGGCGACCCCGTGTGCCGCTGCCAGGGCATGCAGGCCCCGCCGGAAACCGGCCAGCCAGTCCGGCTCGGGCTCCGGCATCGTCAGCGACAGCAGCGCCCAGGCCGGCTGCGCTCCCATCGCGGCGAGATCGCTGAGATTCACCGCCAGCGCCTTGTGCCCCACCGCCTCGGCCGGCGCATCGGTCGGGAAATGCACGCCGGCCACCAGGGTATCCACGCACAGCGCCAGCAACTGGGCGCCGCCGTTGTCGAGCAGGGCGGCATCGTCGCCCACCCCGAGCACCACGTCCTGCCGCGACGCACCGGCGGCGGCGAAGTACTGCCGGATCAGCTCGAACTCCGACGGCGCCGGCATGTCGTTAGTCCTTTGCCGGCCGATGCCAGGTCGGGTAGAGCTCGCGCACCGCCGTACCGTCGGCGCGCCAGCCATGGCAGGTGTCGAGCAGCGGCGGCCGTTTGCCGGGATCTCTCTCGCGCTTGCGCAGCGGCATGATGGTCTGGATCGCCACCGTGGCGAGAGGCCGCAGCAGCTCATAGAGATGCGTGCAGGCTCCGGCCAGCCCCATCTTCCTGCGCACCACGTCGGTCCAGCCCGGACTGATGCGCATGCCGACCAACGCCTGGTAATTGGGCGCCGCCTGCGGGCAGTCGGGAAACGGCGCATAGTCGGTGCAGGCCTCGACCGCCTGGATGGTCAGGCTGTCGTCCACCGTCAGCCGCATCCACATGTCGTGGATGGGCTCGCCCGGCGGGATCCCGCCGCGGAAATGGTTGCGGAAGTCATAGGCCTTGGTGTCGACCAGGTGCGCCTCGATGTCCCACAGCCCGTCGTCGCGCTCATAGCCATTGAGCTCGATTCGACGCGTATGCCGCAAGGTGCGCGACGGCTTCGGTTCGGGAAGCGGCATGAATACCTCGTTATCGTGTCGGCCGGCCGCCGTCCGGCAGCCGTGCCGCCTTCATCTCCGCCGCGCGCAATGGAACGGCGCGCGCGACCTTGTCCAGCACGCCATTGATATAGCGGTGGCTCTGCTCGGCACCGAACAGCTTGGCGAGTTCGACCGCCTCGTTGATCACCACCCGGTAGGGCACGTCAATGCGCGCTTCGAGCTCATAGGTGCCCATGCGCAGGATGGCCCGCTCGATCGGGTCCAGCTGCTCGGCCGGCCGGTCCAGCAATGGGCCGAAGGCGGCATCCAGCGTATCGGCACGGGCGGGAACGCTATGCAGCAATTCGCGGAACAGTTCCATGTCGACGGCGCTCATGTCCATCTCCTCCTGGAACTGCGCTTCGATGTCTCTCAGGTCCTGACCGGCCAGCTGCCACTGATATAGCGCCTGCAACGCCCGCCGCCGGGCGCGGGTGCGGCGCCTGCCGATATCGTCCTTGCGTTTCATCAGGAACCTAGCTTGCGGAACAGGCTGAGCATTTCAAGAGCCGACAGAGCCGCCTCCGCACCCTTGTTGCCGGCCTTGGTGCCGGCCCGCTCAATGGCCTGCTCGATGGTGTCGACCGTGAGCACGCCGAAGGCGACCGGCACTTCGTGCTCCATCATCACCGCCGCCAACCCCTTGCTGGCTTCGCCGGCGACATACTCGAAGTGCGCGGTACCTCCGCGGATCACCGCGCCCAGGGCGATGATGGCGTCGTAGTCGCCGCTCTTGGCGAGCTTCTTCGCCACCAGCGGCAGCTCGTAGGCGCCGGGGGCGCGCACCACTGTGAAGTTGCTGTCCGGCACCCCGTGCCGGCGCAGCGCATCCAGCGCGCCTTCCAGCAACCGCTCGGTGATGAACGCGTTGAAACGGGAGACGACGAGCGCGTAACGCCCGTCGCGATGCGTGAAATCGCCTTCGATGATTCGCATGACCTGGTCCTTGTTTTCGAAACGGAAGCATCACCACGGAAACCCCGGCTGGAGCCGGGAGCCGGCCGGCGACACCCGCCGCCTCGCAGCCATCGGGGGGAGAACCCCCTGGTGCGGCGGCCGGCAGGCTCGCGCGCCCGCAGCGTCTCCGCAGCAGAAACTGTCAGTACCCGACCGGCTCCACGTACTCGACCACTTCCATGCCGAAGCCGGACAGGCCGTGCATGCGCTTGGGAGCGGACAGCACCCGCATCTTGCGTACGCCGAGGTCGGACAGGATCTGCGCACCGGTGCCGAAGGTACGCAGGTCCTGGCTCTTCTGGCCGCGCCGGCCGAGTTCTTCCTCGTCCTCGGCGCCGGCCTGCAGCTGGTAGCCGCGCATGCCCTTCAGGATGTCGGCGACGTCGTCCTTCTTGCGCAGCACCACCACCACGCCGCTGCCGGCCTCGGCCACATGCTGCAGGGCCGCCCGCAACGGCCACTGCGGGCCGGTACCGCCGAAGACGTCGGCAATGGTGTTCTGCACGTGGACCCGCACCAGGGTCGGCTCCTCCGGCCGGGGGGTTCCGCGCACCAGCGCGAAATGCATGGCGCCGTCGACCGTGTCCTGATAGGCGTACATGCGGAAGCCGCCGAACTCGGTCGGCAGCTCGCACTCGGCCACCCGCTCGACGCTGCGCTCGTGCTGCATGCGGTAGGCAATCAGGTCGGCGATGGTGCCGATCTTCAGATTGTGCTCGCGGGCGAAGACGACCAGATCGTCGCGCCGGGCCATGGTGCCGTCTTCGTTGAGAATCTCGACGATCACCGCCGCCGGCTCGAAGCCGGCAAGCCGGGCCAGGTCGCAGCCCGCCTCGGTGTGGCCGGCGCGGGTCAGCACGCCGCCGGGCTGGGCCATCAGCGGGAAGATGTGGCCAGGCTGGGTCAGGTCTTCCGGCCGCGCCTTGGGCGCCACCGCAGCCTGGACGGTCCTGGCCCGATCGGCGGCGGAAATGCCGGTGGTGACGCCGGTGGCGGCCTCGATCGAGAGCGTGAAATTGGTGGCGTGCTTGCCGTCGGTGCCGTTCACCATCAGCGGCAGCCGCAGCTGCTCGCAGCGCTCCTTGGTGAGGGTCAGGCAGATCAGCCCGCGGCCGTAGCGGGCCATGAAATTGATGTCCTCCGGCCGCACCAGGCTGGCCACCATCAGCAGGTCGCCTTCGTTCTCGCGGTCTTCATCGTCCATGATCACGACCATCTTGCCGGCCCGCAGGTCGTCGAGGATTTCCGGAATGCTGTTGAACTGCATGATGCGCCTCTAGATAAAGCCGTGCTGGCGGAGGGTGTCCAGGGTAACCCCCTCGCCGCCTTGCGCCGCCCGCTCGCCGAGCATCAGGCGCTCCAGATAACGGGCGATGATATCCACTTCCAGATTGACCTGACGACCCGGCTGGAATTCACCGATGGTGGTCGCGCTCAGCGTGTGCGGAACGATATTCACATCGAACACGGCGCCGTCGACCCTGTTCACCGTCAGGCTCACGCCGTCCACGCAGATCGAGCCTTTCTCGGCAATGTAACGCGCCAACGTGTCCGGCGCGCGGATGCGGAAGCGCTCGGAACGCCCGTCCGGACGGCGCTCGATCACCTCGCCGAGGCCGTCCACGTGGCCGCTCACCAGATGGCCGCCGAGCGGTGTGGCCAGCGTCAGCGCCGCTTCCAGGTTGACCCGGTCGCCCTCGCGCAGCGCTCCCAGGGTGCTGCGGGACAGGGTCTCGCCGGAAACGTCGGCCTCGAAACCGTCGGCGCTCAGGGCGACCGCGGTGAGGCAGACGCCGTTGACGGCAATGCTATCGCCGATGTTCGCCCGGCTCAGATCGAGGCCGCCGGCCTCGATGACCATGCGCATGTCTTCGCCCCTGGCGTCGCGCCGACGGATGCTGCCGACGGCCTGGATGATCCCTGTGAACATGGATTCTGCTGCCTCTCTCGGATGCCGCCTCACTTCTCCAACCTGGCGCGGACACGCAAGTCGGTGCCGACCATTCGCACATCCAGGATGCGCAAGGGCAGGCGCTGCTTCATGCTGACGATTCCCGGCAGCCGCAGCAGCGGGCTGCCGTCGTGCCCCATCAGGTGCGGCGCCAGGTAGATCACCAGTTCGTCCACCAGGCCGGCCTGTACGAAGGCTCCTGCCAGTGTCGGCCCTGCTTCCACCAGCACCTCGTTGATCTCCAGCGCGGCCAGCCGTTCCAGCACGGCCGCCAGATCCAGCCCGTCCGCGGCCGCCGCGATTCGCTCCACGCGCGCTCCCGCCGCCGTCAGGGCAGCGGCGCGCGGCGAGGCGTCGGCCGCCGCGTGCAGAATCAGTACCTCGCCCTCGCCCTGCACCACAGCCGCTGCCGGCGCAGTGCGCAGCTGGCTGTCCAGCACCACCCGCAGCGGCTGCCCCGGCCACTGCGCCGGCAGCTTGGTGTCGCGCACCGTCAGCGCCGGATCGTCGGCCTGCACCGTGCCGCTGCCGGTGACGATGGCGCAGCTGCGGGCACGCAGGCGGTGCACATCGCGGCGGGCATCGGCCGCAGTGATCCATTTGCTCTCGCCGCTGGCCAGCGCGGTCCGGCCGTCCAGGCTCGCCGCCAGCTTGCAGCGGACAAAGGGCCTGCCGATCCGCATGCGCTGCACGAAGCCCGGATTGAGGGCCTCGGCCTCTGCCGCCAGCAAGCCGACGGCAGTTTCCACGCCGGCCGCCTGCAGCCGCGCCAGTCCCCGGCCGGCGACCTGGGGATTGGGATCCGGCATGGCGGCGACCACGCGCCCGATTCCGGCTTCGAGCAACGCCTCCGCGCAGGGTGGAGTGCGGCCGTGATGGCTGCACGGCTCCAGCGTCACATAAGCGGTGGCACCGCGGGCACGCTCGCCGGCCATCGCCAGTGCATGGACCTCGGCATGCGACTCGCCGGCGCGCAGATGCGCGCCTTCGCCCACCACCTCGCCGTCGCGCACGATCACGCAACCGACACGCGGATTCGGCCGGGTGGTCCACAGCCCGCGCTCGGCGAGCCGCAGGGCCTGCGCCATGAAATGGTGATCGGCGACGGAGAAGCGCATTACCCGCCTGCCTTGCAGGAGCCGCGTCCCCGCCGCCATTCTTCAAGAGCCCGCACTGCCGACTGCTCGCCCTCCAGCGGGAGGAAAGGCCATTGCCGTACGGATGCCGCCGCGATGGGCGCCTGCCCCCACCGCTTACTCCTCGTCATTCGACGAGCTCTCCGGCGGCCGCTGCTCCAGGCCTTCGATCACCTCGCGAAACGCGCTGACATCCTGGAAGCTGCGGTACACCGAGGCGAAGCGGACATAGGCGACCTGGTCGAGTTCCTTGAGCTCGGCCATCACCAGCTCGCCGATCACGCGGCTGGGCAGCTCGCGCTCGCCGGAGGCCATCAGCTGCTTCTTGATCCGGTTGATGGCCTGCTCCACCGCCTCGGTCGGCACCGCCCGCTTCTCCAGCGAGCGCTGCATGCCGGTCCGGAGCTTGCGCTCATCGAAGGGCTCGCGGATGCCGTCGTTCTTGATCACCCGCGGCAGCAGCAGCTCGGCTCCCTCGAACGTCGTAAAGCGCTCCCCGCACGCCGTGCACTCGCGGCGGCGGCGCACCATGTCGCCGTCGCTGGCGAGCCGGGAATCGATCACCCGGGTGTCGTGGGTCTGGCAGAACGGGCAGCGCATCGCCGGGCAATCAGTCCTGCTGGTATACCGGGAAGCGCCGGCACAACTCCAGCACCTGACCCTTGACCCGCTCGATCACGGCCTGGTTGCCGATGTCGTCGAGAACGTCGCAGATCCAGCCGGCCAGCTCGCGCACCTCGGCCTCCTTGAAGCCGCGGGTGGTCACCGCCGGGGTGCCGAGCCGCAGCCCGGAAGTGACGAACGGCGACTGCGGATCGTTCGGCACGGTGTTCTTGTTGACCGTGATGTTGGCCGCACCCAGCGCCGCGTCGGCGTCCTTGCCGGTGATGCCCTGCTTGATCAGCGAGATCAGGAACAGGTGGTTGTCGGTACCGCCGGAAACGACGTCGTAGCCGCGCGCCATGATCACCTCGGCCATGGCCCGGGCGTTGGCGACGATTTGCCTGGCGTAGTCCTTGAACTCCGGCTGCAGCGCCTCCTTGAAGGCCACCGCCTTGGCGGCGATGACGTGCATCAGCGGACCGCCCTGCGTGCCCGGGAATACCAGGCTCTGCAGCTTCTTCTCGATCTCCGGATTGGACTTGGCCAGGATCAGACCGCCGCGCGGGCCGCGCAGGGTCTTGTGGGTGGTGGACGTGGTGACATCGGCGATCTGGACCGGGTTCGGGTAGATGCCGGCAGCGACCAGACCGGCGACGTGGGCCATGTCGACGAACAGATAGGCACCGACCGAATCGGCGATCTCGCGGAAGCGCTGCCAGTCGATCACCCGCGAATAGGCCGAAAAGCCGGCCACGATCATCTTCGGCTTGTGCTCGCGGGCCAGCCGCTCGACCTGGGCGTAATCGATCTCGCCGGTCTCGGGCACCACACCGTACTGCACGGCGTTGAACAGCTTGCCGGAGAAGTTGACCTTGGCGCCGTGGGT
>JAJUFY010000228.1 GCA_029263635.1 Ectothiorhodospiraceae bacterium
ATGCCCTGCTGCGGGAAGGTGAGCTGAAAGATCGGATCGTCAGGAACCCGGTCCCAATCGATCAGTTCGTCGATCACATACTGGTTGACACGGAATGGCAGCACGCTGGCCACCACCCGCATCGCGAAACGCTGCTCCTCCGGCAGGCGCTGCAGCGGCTCGATCTGGTCCAGCTGGCGCTCCGTGAACACCTGGAAGCGGGTGTTGTGGGTAAAGGTGGACGCCCGCGAACCACGGACAGCCTGGATATCGATGAATTGAGACATGAGAGCCCCCTCTGTCTGAGGGCCCTGCCCGGTGACGGCAGCAGCTGAGACTGCGCAAGTTCCGCCTGATGCTGCTCCCTAAGGGGAAGGGGGCAGCTGCCCGGCCGTGCGACCGACCGGAATTGCCGGCATGCATACGAAGTGCCGGATCACGTCAGGACCGCCGTCCGCAGAAAGGCGGTGCTCGAAAGACGTGGATTATAAGGACAGGGCCCGTGCCCGGCCTCCGCGCCTGACAGACGGGAGCGTACGGACACAGTTATTGGAACCAGTGTAAGCGGCGGATTGTACGATATTTTCCCGGCCGTCACAAATCAGCGGCCAACACCCGACCGAGCGGCTCCGGCGACGATCAAGCCAGAACTTTCTGCGCCTGCCAGGATCTAATTGCATAGCCGCCCGCAAGGGCAAGCAGCCACATGACACGTGGTGGATGTCTTACGTGATGCATTGTCATCGCAAGGAGGTGCACCATGGCTCAAGAACTCAGAATCCATCGCGATACTCCGCAGCAGAACCGTGCGCCGCAGACCCGTAGCAGCCAGGCTCAGCGGGCATGGCCGATGCCGATGCTGTCACCGTTCGAAGAAATCGATCGCCTGTTCGACGAACTGCTGCCTATGGTCCGGTTGGGTCGCAGCCCGGTCCTGCGGGAGCTGATGACTCCGCCGGCCCGCGTTCCCAGCATCGATCTGCTCGAGCGCGATGACGACATCGTGCTGCGCGCCGAAGTCCCGGGCTTCAGCAAGGAAGACCTGGAAATCTCGATGGACGACAGCAGCGTCACCATCCGCGGCACCACTGCCCATGACGAGCAGGATGCCGAAGGCGGCTATTACCGGCGCGAGTGCGTGCACGGCGAATTCGTGCGGACCATCCCGCTGCCGGCGCAGGTCGCAACCGAGAAGGTGACCGCGTCGCTGAAGAACGGCGTGCTTGAGCTGGTCATGCCCAGGCTCGAAGCCACCAGACGGCGGAAGATCAAGATCAGCTAAGCCTCTCTCGACTGCCCGGCCGCCGACTGCCCGCGGCCGGGCAGCGTCTCCTTCCAAACCACGCTCCTCGCCTCCTGTCTCGAACTCCGCATCCAGCTTGGCATTGCTCCTGCCTGCCCTGACTGTGAACAGTGGAATCCCAGCAACATGCCGGGCAGAAGGACATATGCTCGTCACCGAAGTCATGACCCGCGGGCTGCAACGGATATCAGCGTCCGACAGCATCCGTGCCGCCGCGCGGCTGATGCGCGAACACGATATCGGCATGCTGCTGGTGGAAGATGCGCAGGGCGAGATCAGCGGTGTCGTCACCGACCGGGACATCGCCTGCCGCGCGACAGCCGAAGGCCGAGACAGCGACACGCCGGTCGCAGCCTGCATGAGCCATCAACTGCTCTCCTGCCACGCCGAGGACGATCTCTACGACGCCGTCGAACTGATGAAACGCGAACAGGTCCGGCGCCTGCTGGTGCGCGACTGGGACGACCGACCGGTTGGCGTCCTCGCCCAGGCCGACGTGGCGCAGGCCATCGGCACCTACGGCCTGGCCGGTGAAATGCTCCAGGACATCTCCCAGCCGGGCGACAAGCACAGCCAGCGCTAGGCCGCCCGGCTGCCGATACGCCAAGACTCCGCTCAACCGTGCCGTCCAGCAGGCAGAAGCGTGCCCACAGGTCATACAATAGCGGCGCATGACACCAAACCAGCCCGACAGCGACCGGGCCGCCCCGCTCGGAGACAGCGCATGGCATCCCCAGACGTGGCCCGGCCCAATGGCACCGGCACAGCCGGCGAAATCCTGCTGACTTTCCTCAAGCTTGGCCTGACCTCGTTCGGCGGTCCGATCGCCCATCTCGGTTATTTTCGCAACGAACTGGTGCTCCGTCGGCGCTGGATAGACGAGTCCGGCTATGCCGATCTGGTAGCGCTCTGCCAATTCCTGCCGGGGCCGGCCAGCAGCCAGATCGGCTTCGCCCTCGGCCTGCTGCGCGGCGGGCTCACCGGCGCCCTGCTCGCCTGGGCTGGGTTCACCCTGCCGTCGGCCCTGTTGCTGCTCGCTTTC
Source organism: Ectothiorhodospiraceae bacterium (assembly GCA_029263635.1). Lineage (GTDB taxonomy): Bacteria > Pseudomonadota > Gammaproteobacteria > Nitrococcales > AK92 > JAAYIK01. The sequence goes on from JAJUFY010000228.1 coordinate 2,325, forward strand.
GCCTACGGCGCTGCCGGGCTGTCCGGGCCGTTGGGCACGGCCATGCTGCATGGGCTCAAGCTGGTCGCTGTGGCTGTGGTGGCGCAAGCTGTCTGGGGCATGGCGCGCAGCCTCTGTCCGGACCGGCAGCGCGCGACGATTGCACTGGCGGCGGTCTTGATCGTGGTGTTCATGCCGACCGCGCTCGGCCAGCTCACAGCCATCGCTACCGGTGCACTGGCCGGGCTGTGGTGGTGCCGCCGGATCGATGCGCCCGCCGCCGGACAGCTGGCCGTACCATATACCCATCGCCTGGGCGGCCTGCTGATCGGCCTGTTCCTGCTGTTGCTGATCGGGCTGCCGGATGCCGCGGCACTGTGGCCGGCGCCGGCGCTGGCCCTGGTCGAAGCCTTCTACCGCGCCGGCGCCCTGGTATTCGGCGGCGGTCATGTCGTGCTCCCGCTGCTGGAGGCGCAGTTCGTGGAGCCGGGCTGGATCAGCCCGGACGCCTTTCTGGCCGGCTACGGCGCCGCACAGGCGGTGCCCGGCCCGCTGTTCACCTTCTCCGCCTATCTCGGCGCCCTGGCGGCACCGGCAGCGAACGGCCTGGCCGGCGCGGCCTTGGGCCTGGTTGGCATATTCCTGCCTGGCTTGCTGTTGCTATTGGGCGTACTGCCGTTCTGGGACAGGCTGCGGCGCCAGGCCGGCGCGCGTGCCCTGATCGCCGGCAGCAATGCCGCGGTGGTTGGAGTTCTCGGTGCGGCGCTGTACCAGCCGGTCTGGACCAGCGCGGTCGCGACTCCGGCCGACTTCGCCATCGCCCTTGCCGCCTTCGTGCTGCTGACGGTTTGGCAGCTGCCGCCCTGGCTGACGCTGCTCGCCACCGTCGTCGTCTCGATCGCAATCGGCCAGCCGTAACCACGGCATGCATGGCTCGCGCGTGCCGGTGGTCAACCACCGGAGAGCGGTCCTCGGCGCCTTCGCTGCCAGAGGCGCGGTCAGGCGACCTCCACCACCAGGGCCGGGTCAAAAGCCGGCCCTGGCACGTCCTCGCCCGGGTAACCACGCTGGTTGCTGAGCAAGCGGGTACGGCCGATCCGGGTGTCGGCATTGGCGTGGCTGTGGCCGCAGATCCACAGATCGATCCGGTGGCGCTCCATGAGCGGCGTCAGGTCCGAGGTGAAGCCGGCGGTCAGGATGCCGTCGAAGGCCGGATGCGAGCCTGCCCAGCACGGCACGTGGTGGGTGATCACTACGGTCGGACCGTCCCACGGCTCCGCCAGACGTGCTTCCAGCCACTGCCGCGATTCCCGGTGGTACTGCTGCGTGGTGCCGGCCCGCAGTGGCTCGCCATCGGCGGTACGGATGATCTGGTAGTCGTACATCACCGCCTCCGCCGCAGCCATGCAGGCCTCTTCCTCAGCCTCTCCGAACAGCAGGAAGTCGGTCCACAGCGTGCAGCCAAGAATGCGCACGCGGCCCTGCGTGATGACGTCGTTTTCCAGCACCTGCACCCTGCTGCCGGCGGTAAGGCGCCTGGCCTCTTCGACCAGGTCGGGGAAAACCTGCGTGTAGTACTCGTGGTTGCCGAGCACGTAAACCGCCGGCTTGTCCAACCGGGCGCACTCCGCCATCGCCCATTCGACGCCGGTGAGTCCGCGGCCGATATCGCCGGCCAGGACAATCAGGTCCGCATCCGTCGCAGGGATCGAAAATTCGTGCTGCGGCCGCAGATGCAGGTCGGAGATCACATGCAGTTTCATGGACCGCTTCCTCGTCATTGCCTCAGGGCACGTGGGCGTCCCAATGGACAAGCTTCCAGCGCATCCTACTCTAGCAGCCGGATACCAGCGAGATTCAGCCTCCGGCCGGATCCGCCGAGCTGACGTCGACATCCAGGACTGCAAGGTCGAGGTACCGGAA
>JAJUFY010000273.1 GCA_029263635.1 Ectothiorhodospiraceae bacterium
ACCCACGACGATCTGCTGCGCGTCAGCGCCGCCATCGAGGAACTGTCGGTCACCAACCGCGAAGTGCACAGCCGCAGCACCGAAATCCGCGAGCTCGGCATCCAGATCCGCCAGGACATGGAGCGCTCCGATACCCAGACCGCCGATCTGCGGCAGGCCGCCGAAGAGGCGCTGCGCAAGGTCACCCAGTTCCGCATCGGTCGCGGCCGGCTGGAAAGCGTGCTGGAGATCATGTTCCAGCGCCGGGATCAGCTGGAGGTCGAGATCGAGAAGCTGCTCGACCAGGGCGTCGACATGTTCGACCGCAACTACATCCCGGTCCCCAACACGGTGCCGCAGAAGTACGAGGTCAGCTACGCGCGGCCGTTCCAGCAGGCCTGCCAGAGCCTGATCGACAGCTGGCGGGATGGCGTCGACGGCGCGGCCTTCTGCCTGCCGCTGGACAGCGAAGGCTTCGTCGCCATCCACTTCAGCGAGTTCTCGCATCCCATGACCGGCGACCCGGAGGTCGACCTCAAGCGCAGCCGCAACATGCGTTTCTTCGGGCTCGCCTTGCCGGAGGACAAGCAGCGGTACCAGGACCGGAGCCTGTTCCAGCTCAGCTCCTACATCCGCGATACCGGCGAGATCATGATCAACGTGACGGTCCCGGTGACGGTGCGCGATCGCCACTGGGGCGGCGTATTCATGGGCCTCGACCCGGCCAAGGTGTTTGGGATCCATTAGCAGACCCCGTTCCCAACCGTTATCCCGCCATGAAGGCAGCGGCCGGTCGGCCACTGCCTTCATGCTTTTATGGCCCAGCCCCTGCCAGTCGCACTTGCGCTCCGCCGCCCTGACGCGGTAAACCGACCGCGTCCGCAACACCCAATCAAAAGCTTTTCGCTACCGGAGGCCCCATGAGCGTTGCCGCCCTCCTTGAACAGCCGTTCGCCACCGTTTCCGACCTGATCCGCGCCGCCGCGCGCCAGCAGCCGCAGGCACCGGCCCTGCGGCTCGACGACCGCACCCTCAGCTATGGCGAACTGGATGCGCTGATGGACCGGGTGGCGGCCGCGCTGCAGCGGGACGGAGTGGCTCCGCGCGATACCATTGCCATTTGCGCCGGCACCTCGCTGGAGTACGCCACGGTGTTCCTGGGCAGCCTGCGCGCAGGAGTCACGGTCGCGCCGCTGGCCCCCTCGTCGACCGCCGAGGCGCTGGCGACCATGGTCGCCGATGCCGACGCCGTGCTGCTGTTCACCGACGCCACCGTGGCGAGCGCGCTCGCCCCGGTGGCCGACCGCATCGGCGCTGCGCGCATTGCGCTGGACGGCTCCGACGCCGGACGGCCTTTCTCCGACTGGCTGGCACCGGCCGGCGCCCAGCCGGAACCGGTGGCGGTCGAGCCGGACTGGCCGTTCAACATCATCTATTCGTCCGGCACCACCGGCACGCCCAAGGGCATCGTGCAGCCGCACGGCATGCGCTGGGGGCACGTGCGGCGCGGCGCCAACCAGGAATTCGGCCCCGGCGCGGTCACGTTGCTGTCGACCCCGCTGTATTCCAACACCACGCTGGTGCCGTTCTTCCAGACCATCGCCCTGGGCGGCACGGTGGTGCTGATGAGCAAGTTCGACGCCGCCGGCTACCTCGCGCTGGCTGAGCGCCACCGGGTCACCCACACCACCCTAGTCCCGGTGCAGTACCAGCGCATCATGGCGCTGCCGGATTTCGACCGCTACGACCTGTCGAGCTTCCGCTACAAATTCTCCACCAGCGCCCCCTTCCCTGCCGCGCTCAAGGCCGACGTGCTCAAGCGCTGGCCCGGCGGGCTGATCGACATCTACGGCATGACCGAAGGCGGCGGCACCTGCCTGCTGGCCTCGCATCAATACCCCGACAAGCTGCACACGGTCGGCCAGCCGGCACCCGGCCACGACATCCGCATCATCGACGAGGACGGCCGCGAACTGCCGCGCGGCGCCACCGGCGAGATCGTCGGCCGCTCGGCGAGCATGATGACCGGCTATCACAAGCAGCCGGAGAAAACCGCCGAAGCCGAGTGGTACGACGCCGACGGCAACCGCTTCATCCGCACCGGCGACATCGGCCGCTTCGACGAGGATGGCTTCCTGGTGCTGGTCGACCGCAAGAAGGACATGATCATTTCCGGCGGCTTCAACATCTATCCGAGCGATATCGAGGCCGTGGTCCGGCAGCACCCGGCCGTGGCGGACGTCTCGGTGGTCGGAGTGCCGTCGGAACGCTGGGGCGAAACGCCGGTCGGTTTCGTGGTGATCCGGCCTGGTGCCGAGATCACGCCGGAGGCGCTGCGCAGCTGGGCCAACGAACGGCTCGGCAAGACCCAGCGGCTGGCGGCCGTGGAGTTCATCGACAGTCTGCCGCGCAGCGCCATCGGCAAGGTGCTCAAGCGCGAGCTGCGGGACCGCTATCGGGAAAAGGCGGCGCTGCCCGGCTGACCGGCAGAAACTTCGGCAGGGCCAGGCGCAAAAGCGCCTGGCCCTACTCCTGTATGGAACTTAGTGCCGGCGCCCCGAAGGCACGTACTTGTAGATCCGGTTCAGCAAGGCGTCCGTCACGTAGATAAAGCCCTGGGCGTCGACGTCCAGGCCGGCCGGCGAGAACATGCCGCCGCGGCCACCGCTGAAGTGGCCCCACATGCCGAGGAAATTGCCGTCCAGGTCGAATTTCTGCATGCGGTTGTTGGAGCCATCCGCCACATAGACGATATTCCCTGCCACCCGGATGCCGCTCGGCAGGAACAGCTCGCCCGGCTTGCTGCTGCCGCCGGCGATGGTGTCCTCCTGCGGAATGCCGCCGTTGGCGCCCCACTTGGTGATGAAGCCGCCATTGTTGTCGAACTTCTGCACCCGGCTGTTGCGGGTATCCACCACGTAGACGTTGCCGGCGGCATCCACGGCGATCTCGGAGGGCCGACGAAACTCGCCGTCACCCAGGCCGGTGCCGCCCCAGTAGGTCACCAGCTCGAAACTGGCATCGAACTTGGTGACCCGATCCAGATACCAGTCCAGCACGAACACATTGCCGGCAGCATCCACCGCCACGCCGGTCGGCGCCAGGAACTGCCCCGGCAGGAAGCCGGGGCCGCCGATCACTGCCAGCGGCGTGCCATCCGGGGATAGCACCTGCACCCGGCTATTGAGCGCATCGGCAACGTAGACCCGCCCCTGGGCGTCGTGATCGATCTGCATGGGCTGGAAGAACTCGCCCGGCAGCTGGCCCCAGCCGTCGATGCCGCCGGCACCGCCGTTCTTGCCCCAGCGAGCGAGCAGCCGGCCCTTGCGGTCGAACACCTGGATGCGATGGTTGTAGCGGTCCGAGACATAGACCCGGCCATCCGGTCCGACCGCCGCACTGGCCGGCTCGGAGAACTGACCGTCGGCCGTGCGCGGCTGG
>JAJUFY010000415.1 GCA_029263635.1 Ectothiorhodospiraceae bacterium
ACCCGACCGCGATCGGCTGGGACAGCCGCGACACCGAGGACGAGAAGGTCCGGCAGCGCGACGCCTGGGTCACCATCCAGCGCGCGCATGCGGTCGCCAACGGCTTGCCGGTGCTCTCCTGCAACCGGGTCGGCCATGAGCCGGACCCGACCGGCAGCACGCCCGGCATCGACTTCTGGGGCACCAGCTTCGTCGCCGGTCCGCAGGGCGAGATCCTGGCCGAGGCCACGACCGACCAGGAACAGGTGCTGATCGCCGACATCGACCGCGGCCGCACCGAATCCGTCCGCCGCATCTGGCCCTACCTGCGCGACCGCCGCGTCGACGCCTACCAGGATCTGCTGCGGCTGTATCGGGATTAAGACGCCAGCGGACCGAGGGAGAGAGGAATTCCTCGCGCAAAGGAAAAGCAGGAGAGGATTGGCTTCATGGTGTAGGAGCGACGTCCCCGTCGCGACCGTTCGGGTCACCACCACGCCCGTTCAAGCATCGCGGCGCGGATGCTGCTCCTACCTGGAAGGACGCACCAAACCCAACTTGATCTTTCCCTTCCTTTACGTCCTTGCGCGAGAAATCCCTTCTTCGCCTCCCGCCCTAACGCGCAATTTCGCTACGGTTCCCGCTGCTGGTCCGATCCCTTACACTGTTTCGCCCTTTACTGCCGGACACTACCGATGATCCTCATCCTTGCCGCCGATACCGACCTTGAGGGCGACGCCTGTCGCGCCCTGCAAACCCACCTCGCCGCGCTGCCCGGCATCACTACCCGTGTGCACCAGGTGCGCGGCGCGCAGCAGACGCTGACCGAGATCTACCTGCTCGGCGACACCAAGGCGCTGCAGATCGAGGACATGGAGCAGCTGCCCTGCGTGGAGCGGGTGGTGCGGATCTCGGCCGACTACCGCATCATCGGCCGCCATCGTACCGATCAGGGCGGTTTCGCCTTCGAGTACAACGGCGTCGAGTTCAGTCAGGACAGCTTCAATGTGTGCGCCGGCCTGTGCGCGGTCGATACGCCGGAACACGTCGAGCAGATGATGCGCACGCTCAAGGCCCACGGCCAGGTCTGCACCCGCATGGGCGCCTACAAGCCGCGCACCAGTCCATACGCCTTCCAGGGCCACGGCAAGAGCTGCCTACCCTGGGTGTTCGAGCTGGCCGGCAAGTACGACATCCGCGTGATCGCCATGGAAATCACCCATGAGAATCACATCGACGAGATCCGCGATGCGCTGGAGACCACCGGCCATCCGACCGGCGTCATGCTCCAGATCGGCACCCGCAACACGCAGAATTTCGAGCTGCTCAAGCAGGTCGGCCGCCAGAGCGAGTTTCCCATCCTGCTCAAGCGCGGTTTCGGCATCACGCTGGAGGAATCGCTCAACGCCGCCGAATACCTGGCCAGCGAGGGCAACAGCCACATCATCTTCTGCCTGCGCGGCATGAAGACCAACATGGGCGACCCGCACCGCAACTTCGTCGACTTCGCCCACGTGCCGGTAGTCAAGCGGCTGACCCGGCTGCCTGTCTGCATCGATCCGTCGCACTCGGTCGGCAGCCGCGCCAGCGCGCCCGACCGAGTGCTGGACATGATGCATGTGACCGCACAGGGCATCGTCGCCGGCGCCAACATGGTGCTGGTGGATTTTCACCCGAATCCGGCAGCCGCCCTGGTCGACGGCCCGCAGGCCCTGCGCCTGGAGGAGCTGCCGTGGTTCCTGGACGACGTCGCCATCGCCCGTGACGCCTATCTGCGCCGCCGCGCGCGGGCGCAGGAGTTCGCGGCGCAGGCGGCCAACGAGTAACGCCAGACCTTGAGCAGCGACAACGCCTCTCCGCTTCAACCGCTACTTCCACGCAAGCCGGGCGATCGCCTGCACTGGCACGGCTTGGCCGGCGCTGCC
>JAJUFY010000331.1 GCA_029263635.1 Ectothiorhodospiraceae bacterium
CGAAGCCGTGGATGGCGCGGGCGCCATCCTGGCCCAGGTAGACCTCGTTGAGATAGGCCTCAAGGATCTCGCGCTTGTCATAGTGCGCTTCCAGCAGCAGGGCCATCAGCGCTTCATTGACCTTACGGATCAGGGTGCTCTCGCTGCTGAGATAGAAGTTCTTGACAAGATGCTGTGTAATGGTGCTGCCTCCCTGCACGACCCTCCCTGCCTTGAGGTTGGCGAACAGCGCCCGCGCGACGCCGCTGAACGAGATCCCGCGGTGCTGGAAGAACTCGCGGTCTTCGAGAGCCAGCAGCGCATCCACCAGCAGCGGCGGCACGTCCTCGAGCTTGACCAGGATGCGGTCTTCCCGGTGGGTCGGATAGATGCTGCCGATCAGCGCCGGATCCAGCCGCGCCAGATCGCCGCCGCCCGCTAGGCGAATTATCTGCCGGCCACTGAACTCCAGCTCCAGCGTCCGGCTCGGCTCCGTGCCGTCCGGAAACTGGAAGGCCCGGGTCGTGATGCGGAAGTGGTTGCCGCTGCGGGCGTAGGTGCCGGGCAGGCGGCCGCCGGATTCCTGACGGTAATTGAGCGCCTTCAGTTCGGTTTCGAGGTTGCCCGGCCGCAGCGTCAGCCCTTCGTAGAGCTCCAGCGGCCGCGCATAGACCCGTGCCGGCAGCGCCCAGCGCTTGCCCTCGAACTGGGTGGTTACCCGGTAATCCAGCCAGAGCCCGTACAGGACGGCTACCGGCAGCAGGAACAGCACGCCCAGCAGCAGCACCCAGCGTATCCGCCGGCCCCAGCTCCTGCCTGCGCGCGCGCGCTTGGTCGATCGTGCCATCGGACAGTAATCGTAATTGTTGCTTACGGCTCAGGCGCGCCGCGGCGCGCCTGCCAAATTAATGACGAAACCCGCCAAGCCGAGCCCAATGAACGCCAGCAGCGACCATAGCGGGATACTCAGCCCAAACAACGTTTCCACTTCCGCGCACTCCCCGGAACCACGCAGCACCAGCGCGATCGCTTCGAACAGCGGAAAGGTATCGAGCAGGTAGTTCAGGCCAGGTCCGCAGGACGGTACCTGGTCCGGCGGCAGGCTCTGCAGCCAAACGTGGCGGCCGGCAATCGCAGCACCGACCGCGGCGACGACGGCCACCGCCACCGCGTAGCCATAGCGGGCGGTGCCCCGGGGATTGTGCACCGCTGCCAGCAGGAAGACTGCGCCGAGCCCGGCGACGGCGAGCCGCTGGAAGATGCACAACGGGCAAGGCTCCATCCCCTGGACGAACTGCAGGTAATAGACGGCCCCGAGCAGCAGCAGGCAGATAGCGAAACCGGCCAGATTGAGCCGGCGGCAATAGGGAGACAGGTGATCCAGCATGGTCGGTCCAGGCGGGCGCGTACACGCGAATGCCGGCCATTCTAGCAAAGCGTGGCTGGGCGGAACGATGACGGCAGTCCGGTTTGCGATGATCGCAGCGCGCGGGCGCGCGATCCTCATCCTTCGTCGAACGGCCCGGGATTCCTGCCGCCTCTTTCGTTAGCGGCGTCGGCGGATTCCCATGCAGCCGTGGTGCTTAGGATACGCTGGGCAACATCACGCGGCAGGCCGCCCCGCGCATGGCGGCCGATGCTCTCTACATGAAGCCGAGCTGCAACTTGGCTGCTTCCGACATCCGTTCCGGCGTCCAGGGCGGCTCCCAGACCAGCTCGACCTCGCAGTAGCGCACCTCCGGCACCTGCTCGACGGCATTCTTGACCATATCGGGGATGACGTCGGCAACCGGGCAGGCGGGCGCGGTCAGCGTCATCTCGATGCGGACGTTGCCCTCGGCATCGAGATCGATCCGATAGATCAGGCCGAGCTCGTAGATATCGACCGGAATCTCGGGATCGTAGACGGTCTTGAGCGCCTCGATCACCTGCTCGCGCAGCGCATCGACCTGCGGCTGCTCAGCCGCGGTGCCGGTCTCGGGTTTGGTCGCGGTCATGGCTTACTCGGTGGTCGCGTCCGCCTCATTGCGCAGCGCTGCCTCCAGCGTGTGCCAGGGCAGGGTCGCGCATTTGACGCGGGTCGGGAATTCGCGCACGCCCGCCAGCACCGCCAGCTTGCCGAGCTCTTCGGGCAGTTCGGCGTCGGTGGTCACCAGCTCGTGGAAGCGGGCGAACAGGGCATGCACCTCGTCGAGGCTGCGGCCCTTGAGGACGTCGGTCATGATCGAGGCCGACGCGGTGGAGATGGCACAACCGTCGCCTTCGAAGGCAACATCCACGACCCGGTCGTCCTCGACCTGCAGGTACACGTCCACCCGGTCGCCGCACAGCGGATTATGGCCGTGCGCATGGTGGCTCGCGCCATCAAGCCGGCCGAAATTCCGCGGGTGCTTGTTGTGATCCAGGATGGTCTCCTGGTAAAGCTCGCGCAGACCGGCCATGACTCACCCGAACAGTCGCACGACTTTTTCCAGTGAGCGGACCAGCGCGTCCACCTCCTCGCGCGTGTTGTACATCGCGAAGGAAGCGCGGGCGGTGGCCGGGATGCCGTAGCGCTGCATCACCGGCTGGGCGCAGTGGTGGCCGGCCCGGATGGCAATGCCGTCCTGGTCGAGGATGGTGCCGATATCGTGCGGATGGGCCTCGCGCATGGTGAAGGAGATCGCACCGGCCTTGTC
>JAJUFY010000261.1 GCA_029263635.1 Ectothiorhodospiraceae bacterium
TGGACCGCGAGCGGCTGGCCGGGCTCAAGACCGTGTTCAAGCCGGACGGCGTGGTCACGGCCGGCAATGCCAGCCAGATCTCCGATGGCGCCGCGGCGGTGCTGGTGGCCGATGCCGAGCGTGCCCGTGCCGACGGGCTCAAGCCGCGTGCCCGCTTTCTGGCCCGGGTGGCGGTCGGCGACGATCCCAAGCTGCAGCTCATGGGCGTGGTGCCGGCCACCCGCAAGGCGCTGGAGCGCGCCGGGCTGTCGATCAGGGATTTGGACTGGATCGAGATCAACGAGGCCTTCGCCACCGTGGTGCTAGGCTGGGCGCGGGAATTCGAGCCGGACATGGCGAAGGTCAATCCCTGGGGCGGAGCCATCGCCCACGGCCACCCGCTGGGCGCGACCGGCGCCGGCCTGATGGCCAAGATGCTCACCGGCCTGGAAGTGACCGGCGGTACGCTGGGCCTGCAGGTCATGTGCATCGGCCACGGCATGGCCACCGCTACCATCATCGAACGAATCTGAGAGAGGAGAGAGCAAGCATGGATATTCGTGGACGCACGTTTCTGGTCACCGGTGGCGCTTCCGGGCTCGGCGGTGCCGCGGTGCGGCGACTGGTGGAAGGCGGCGGCAATGCCGTGATCGCCGACATCAACACCGAAGTAGGGGAAAAACTCGCCGCCGAGCTGGGCGAGCGCGCCCGCTTCGTCAAGGTCGACGTCACCAGCGAGCAGGATGTCGGCACGGCGGTGCGGACTGCCCGCGACGCCTTCGGTGGCTTGCACGGGCTGGTGAACTGCGCCGGCATCGCCGTCGTCGGCAAGGTACTGGACCGCGACAACAACCCGCATCCGCTCGACCAGTTCGCCCGCGGCATCCAGGTCAACCTGATCGGCAGCTTCAACTGCATCCGGCTGGCGGCGCAGGCCATGACCGCCAACGAGCCGGACGCCGAAGGCGAGCGCGGGGTGATCGTCAACACCGCGTCGGTGGCGGCCTTCGACGGCCAGATCGGCCAGGCCAGCTATTCGGCCAGCAAGGCCGGCGTGGCCGGCATGACGCTGCCCATCGCCCGCGAGCTGGCGCGTTCCGGCATCCGCTGCGTCACCATCGCGCCGGGCCTGTTCGACACGCCGATGATGGCCAGCCTCCCGGAAGAAGCACGCCAGTCGCTCGGCCAGCAGGTGCCGTTCCCGCCGCGCCTGGGCCGGCCGGAAGAATTCGCCGCACTGGTGGCCCATATCGTCGAGAACACCATGCTCAACGGCGAAGTGATCCGGCTCGACGGCGCGATCCGCATGGCGCCGAAGTAGGAGGCGGCATGGCTTACCAGTGCTTCGACGTCACCATCGCGGACAAGATCGCCCACATCGTGCTGAACCGCCCGGACAAGCGCAACAGCATGATCCGGGAGTTCTGGGAAGAGCTGCCGCGCATCGTCCGCGATATCGACGACAACGCCCGCGCCCGGGTGATCGTGATCTCCTCGACCGGCCCGCATTTCAGTGCCGGCTTGGACGTCAGCGTGTTCGCCGGCAACGCGCTCGGCGCCGGCAGCGACCCGCTGACCCGTCGCCAGGCCGGACTGCGCTTCTACGAAAACGTGCGGCTCATGCAGGAGACCTTCTCCTGCCTGGAGGACTGCCGGCTGCCGGTGCTGGCCGCCATCCAGGGCGGCTGCATCGGCGGCGGCGTCGACCTGGTTACCGCCTGCGACATGCGCTACGCCACCGCCGATGCCTTCCTCACGATCTATGAGATCAACATCGGCATGACCGCCGATGTCGGTACCTTCCCGCGCATCTTCAAGCTGATTCCGGAAGGCGTGGCGCGCGAGCTGGCCTACACCGGCCGGCGCATGCCGGCCGCCGAGGCGCAGGCGGTAGGGCTGGTGAACCGGGTGTTCCCGGACCAGCAGACCATGCTGGCCGAGGTCATGGCCATCGCCCGCGAGATCGCCAGCAAGCCGCCGCTCGCCGTCTACGGCTGCAAGCGCATGGCCAACTATGCCCGCGATCACTCGACCGCCGACGCGCTCGACTATGTCCGGATCTGGAACGCCAGCATGCTGCAGCGGGATGAAATCCTGGAGGCCATGCAGGCGCAGGCCGAGCAGCGGCCCGGCGAGTTCGCCGAGCTGCCGCCGGCGCGGCCGGTGCTGGACGGAGGCTAGCCATCCGGCGCGGGGGCGAGTATCGTTGATCCACGGCCGTGGAGAGGCAGCGCAGAACTGCCCCAGCGGCCGGCAGGAGCGAGGAGGGAAGCATGAAGACCCTGACCGATCATCTGGTGCAGTACGCGGAGTACCACCGCGATCGCCGCAACATCGCCACGCATTTCATCGGCATTCCGATGATCCTGCTGGCGGTGACTATCCTGCTTTCCAGGCCAGCGCTGTTCGTCCTGCCGGGATTCGAGGTGGCAGTGACGCCGGCCTGGCTGGCTGCCCTGGCGAGCCTGGCGTTCTATCTGCGGCTGGATCTGCGCTTCGGTATTGCCATGGCCGTGGTGCTGGCCGTGTGCATCTGGCTGTCGCAGTGGCTGGCGGCGTTCTCGACCGGCGTCTGGCTGAGCTGGGGCATCGGCCTGTTCGTGGTGGGCTGGATCATCCAGTTCATCGGCCACGCCTGGGAAGGGCGCAAGCCGGCCTTCGTCGACGATCTGGTGGGATTGCTGGTCGGACCGCTGTTCGTGGTCGCCGAGTGCGCGTTCGCACTGGGCATGCGTACCGAGATCCTGCACGAGATCGAGCGGCGGGCCGGCCCGGCCAGGAGCGGTCGGGCGCCGTCGGCGGCGTAGTGTGCGTGTAGGAGCGGCCCCCTGGCCGCAAGCCATGGTCCGCATCCCCTGGTCGCGCAGGGGGGGGGGGAGGCTAGGGGATGAGGGGGTAGGCGATTTGCGGCCAGGGGCCGCTTCTACAGGCGCGGAGCCATTGCACGGCGGGAGGCGGTTCGCGCTCCCGCCGTTTCATGTCCTTATTCGTCTTCCGTGAACGAGCACACCGCGAATACCTGGTAGCCGGCATCGCGGATCTTCTGCGAGCCGCCGAGCTCCGGCAGATCGATGATCGCCGCGGTTTCCACCACCTCGCCCCCGCAGCGCTGAATCAGCTTGGCCGCTGCCAGCATGGTGCCGCCGGTGGCGATCAGGTCGTCCATCAGCAGAATCCGGTCGCCTGGCCGGAAGGCGTCGGAATGCAGCTCGACGGTGGCCTCCCCGTACTCGAGGGTATAGGTCTCGCTGATGGTGCGGAACGGCAGCTTGCCCTTCTTGCGTACCGGCACGAAGCTGCAGCCGAGCTCGTAGGCGACCGGCGCGCCGATGATGAAGCCGCGCGCATCGATGGCGGCGACGGCGTCCAGCTTCAGCTCGTGATAGCGATGCACGAAGCTGTCGATCAGTTTTCGGAACGCCGCGGCGTTCTGCAGGATGGGCGTGATGTCGCGGAACTTCACTCCCGGCTGCGGCCAGTCGGGCACAGTCCGGATCACGGATTTGATGTAGTCGCCATAGATGCTCATGCGGGCCTCGGCCAAGCATCTGCACACAGCGGTGCAGGACAGTAACTGATTGGAGTTGATCCTTGCGGAGCGTGAAGTTTACCTTGCTCGGCGTCGCCGTGCTGACGGCGGTCGCGGCCGGCTGGCTGCGCCATGCCTGGCACGACCGTCCCTCGCTCGCTGCCTACCA
>JAJUFY010000100.1 GCA_029263635.1 Ectothiorhodospiraceae bacterium
CACAGCACCTATACCGATGGGCGGGCTGAAGAGCCCTCACCGCACCGCGCTCTCTAATCTCGCCGCCGCCGCCTCGGCGCCCATTGCTCGGGCGGCGGCGAGCGCGTCGAGTTCGCCTGCGTCGGTCAGCGTCGGGTCGGCGCCGTGCGCCAGCAGCAGCTCGAGCACCTCGACCCGGTCGAACATCGCGGCGAACATCAGGGCAGTCTTGCCGTCGGGCATGCGGGCGTCGACCTGCGCGCCATGTTCGAGCAGCAGCCGTGCGATCTCTGCATCGCCCTTGAACGCCGCGGCCGCAAGCGGCGTCTGCCCGCGGTCGTTGACTAGCTCGGGGTCGCCGCCGTGGCGGAGCAGGGCCTGCACGAGCTCAGGATGGCCGTGGTAGCTCGCCAGCATGAGCAGGCTGTCGCCCTTGCCGTCACGCAGGTTCGCCGGCAGCCCCATCTCCAGGAGCCGGACCACCCGTTCTGCTTCGCCGGCGCGAACGATGCGGAACAACTCCTGAGCCAGAGCGTAGGTTTCGTCGTCCAGCTCGGGGCGATTGGATGATGAAGGTGTGTGTTCGCTGGTGGGCATACCGCCTCCTTGGAAGAGGCTACATGGGGCGCTCACCTGCGCAGACAACACCGTGCCTGTTGGCTGGCAGCGACAGCCGCCAATGGGCCAAGGTTGGGGCAGCGATGCCGTGCAGTCCGTCCCGCTGACGGCGGTGCCACTGCCGCGGCTGCAGGAGGTAGCGTGCAATGAGCGAAGCGAAGACTGAACGCGAAAGGATGCTCGCCGGCGAGCTGTATGTGGCCAATGCCCCCGACCTGGTGCGCGACCGCCAGCGGGCAAAGATCCTGTGCGAACGCTACAACCGCAGCGCCGGCAAGCCGGATGCGGCACTCTTGGCGGAACTGTTCGGAGTACCTACCGATGCCTACCTGGAGCCGCCGTTCTACTGCGATTACGGCTACAACATCCGGCTCGGGCGCGGCGTGTATGCCAACCACAACTTGGTCGTGCTGGACTGCGCGCTGGTGACGATCGGCGACAACGTCTACTTCGGCCCCAACGTCGTTGTCTCGACGGCGACTCACCCGGTTGACCCCGAACTGCGGACCTCGGGGCAGGAATTCGCGCTGCCGATCACCATCGGCCACCGGGTCTGGCTCGGTGCCAGCATCACCATCCTGCCAGGAGTCACCATCGGTGATGACACCACCATTGGCGCCGGCAGCGTCGTCACCCGTTCGATCCCGGCCGGCTGCGTCGCTGTCGGCAACCCATGCCGGGTGGTCCGGCACTTGTAGGCTGCAGGCAGGCCCTGTCAGCAGCTGTTGGTTAGACAGGTACGGATGGGGACAGGGCTAAGAATCCGGTGCTTGTCTGTCGCAAAATGTTTCAATATTATTAGAACAATGGAAACAAAAGCCGCCGTTGCTGCGCTAGCCGCGCTTGCCCATCACTCCCGCCTCTCTGTCTTCCGCCAGCTGGTCGAGGCGGGGCCGGATGGTTTGCCGGCCGGCCAGATTAGCGAACGACTCGGTCTGGCGCCTAGTTCACTGTCATTTCACCTGAAGGAGCTCAGCCGCGCAGGGTTGGTGAGCTCCCGGCAACAGGGCCGTTTCATTATCTATTCCGCCAATTTCGCAGCCATGAATGCCCTGCTCGGCTTTCTGACGGAGAACTGCTGCGGCGGAGCCCCCTGCGCGCCGGCAGTGCCTGGCTGCGCAGCAGATGCCACCGAACCTGCCAGTAACTAGGAGCGTACGATGCCGTCCAGGCTCAAGATTCTCTTTCTTTGCACCGGCAATGCCTGCCGCAGCCAAATGAGCGAAGGCTGGGCGCGGCATCTCAAGGGCAGCCTCATCGACGCGTACTCGGCCGGGGTGGCGCCGCATGGGGTCGATCCGCGCGCGGTGCAGGTTATGGCCGAGGCCGGTGTCGACATCTCCGGTCACACCTCCAAGCATCTGGATACGCTGCTCGACGTGCCGTTCGACTACGTGGTCACCGTCTGCGACAACGCCGCTGAGAGCTGTCCGATCTTCCCCGGGCGGGTGGCGAAGGTGCACCGCAGCTTCCAGGATCCGCCGCAACTGGCCAGAGGTGCGGCAACGGAGGAGGAGGCGTTGGCGCACTACCGCCGAGTGCGCGACGAGATCCGCGCCTTCATCGAAACTCTGCCGGGCGCCCTCTCGCAGAGCTGACCGGTTTCACCCACTGAATCCACCAAGTTGCACAACATGAACAGCGAATTCAGCCAAGCCGCAGCCGCGGCAGTCGATGCGCCCAACGTCAAAGAAGGGATGGGGCTATTCGAGCGCTACCTGACCGTCTGGGTGGCGCTCGCGATCATGGCGGGTGTGGCCATCGGCCAGTTCATACCCGCCGTGCCGGCCACGCTGGCGCGCTTAGAGTACGCGCAGGTTTCCATCCCGGTTGCCATTCTGATCTGGGCGATGATCTTTCCGATGATGGTGCAGATCGACTTCGGCACCATTCTCGGTGTTCGCCGCCAGCCGAAGGGGCTGGTGATCACGACCGCCGTGAACTGGCTGATCAAGCCCTTCACCATGTTCCTGATTGCCTGGTTCTTCTTCTTCGTGGTGTTCGCGCCGCTGATTCCGGAAGGATTGGCGCGGGAGTATCTGGCCGGTGCGATTCTGCTGGGGGCGGCGCCGTGCACGGCCATGGTCTTCGTCTGGAGCTATCTGACACGCGGGGATGCTGCCTACACGGTGGTGCAGGTGGCGGTGAACGACCTGATCATGCTGTTCGCCTTCGCGCCGATCGTGGTGCTGCTGCTGGGCATCAGCGATATCGCGGTACCTTGGGACACGGTGGCGCTGTCGGTGCTCCTCTACATCGTCATTCCGCTGGCTGCAGGGTGGATCACCCGCGTCCGTCTGATCCGCCGCAAGGGCGTGGCGTGGTTCGAGTCGGTGTTTATAAAGCGTATCGGCGCCGTCACCCCGACAGGCCTCATTCTGACACTCATTCTGCTGTTCGCCTTTCAGGGCAAGGTGATTCTCGAGAACCCGCTGCATATCGTCTTGATCGCGGTGCCGCTAATCGTGCAGACCGTCGTCATCTTCGCCATCGCCTACGGCTGGGCCAAGGCGTGGCGCGTGCCGCACAGTGTTGCCGCACCGGCAGGCATGATTGGCGCCAGCAACTTCTTCGAGCTGGCCGTAGCCGCGGCCATCGCGCTGTTTGGTCTGCAATCGGGCGCCGCGCTGGCAACGGTGGTCGGCGTGCTGGTGGAAGTACCCGTGATGCTTGCCCTGGTGCGCTACGCCAACCGCACCCGGCATTACTTCCCCGAAACAGCCCCAGTCTGACATGGCCTCGACCAGGAGGCTGAGCTTCGGTCCTGGCGTCGCTGCGCGTGGCGGTGCTCTGGCGCTGCGACACAGTCCGCGCCATGGCGGTTGCGGCGGTGCCGGTGGCCGAGGCGAGGGCGCTAGGCAATGCCGTGGCGTACGCCGCGCAGGAGCAGGATGGGGCCTCGGTCTCTGCCGAAGCGGCTGTCCGCTGGCGACATGCCTGGAGGGGGCACACTGCTCCCTGGCAACCAGAGGGGATTCCAGAAAGCAAGGTCCTTTGAAAAGAAGCGGAGAGAAGTCATGAGCCTGCGTGAGGTGCCCGATCCCGATTTTCTGCCGAATCTGGATCCACGCCACGTGAAGATCGCAACCCCGGCAGACTTCGGTACAAAGCAGCCTGCCACGCATCCGCCTCGCATGCTGCTCTTGTATGGCTCGCTGCGTGAGCGCTCCTATAGCCGATTGCTCGTCGAGGAAGCGGCCCGGTTGCTGCGCCGCTTCGGTGCCGAGACACGCATCTTCGATCCGCGTGGCCTGCCGCTGCCGGATGCCACCGAAGCCGACCATCCCAAGGTGCAGGAGCTGCGCGAGTTGTCGCTGTGGTCGGAGGGGCAGGTCTGGTGCAGTCCCGAGCGGCACGGCAACATCACCGGCGTGTTCAAGAGCCAGCTCGACTGGATTCCCCTGAGTACCGGCAGCGTACGGCCGACCCAGGGCCGCACACTGGCAGTGATGCAGGTCTGCGGTGGCTCGCAGTCATTCAACGCGGTCAACGCGCTGCGCGTGCTCGGCCGCTGGATGCGCATGATCACGATTCCAAACCAGTCATCAGTGCCCAAAGCGTTCCAGGAATTCGACGAGGCTGGACGCATGAAGCCGTCCCCGTACTATGACCGGGTGGTCGATGTCATGGAGGAGTTGGTGAAATTCACACTGCTGACGCGTGGGCATGCGGCCAGCCTCACCGACCGCTACAGCGAGCGTCGCGCCAATGCGGTGGCTGCTCATCAGGTTGAGCGATTGGTCGACGCGGCCACGCAGACTCGCTGAGCCGTAGCGGCCCGGGACGAGGCCCCATTTCCCGATGGCGCCTGTGGCTGATCAGGACGCGGTGGGAGCCTGCCGCAGCGCGGCCATCGGCGGGTATTGCACGACGCCACGCAGCCCTCCCAGCATGGCGGGCCGGATCGCCGTGACTAGCAGCGGGTGGGGAGATGTGTCGTGGTGGAAGCGGAGCCCGAGCGGTTCTGCCAGCCGGAAGCCGAAGCGCTGGTAGAAGGCCGGCTCGCCGACCACGAACAGCAGCTCGATCGCCGCGATGCGGCAGGCGTCGATACCGACCTGCAGCAGCCGTGAGCCGATGCCCTGGCGTTGCCGCTCCGGGTGCACGGCCATTGGGCCGATCCCCATCGCTAGCCGCTGGTGCGAGCCGTCGATCTGTGCGGGCGTGAACAGGATGTGCCCCACCAGCTGCTGGTCCGCCATCGCAACCAGCGAGACCAGCGGCTTGACGACCGGACGCAGGCGCTCGACCAGCTGTGCTTCCGTGGGACGCTGGAAAGTGCGCAGATTCAGCTCGAAGACGGCAGGGTGGTCGTCCGGCCGCTCGGGGCGGACCTGGATGTTGCGCGAGCGTGTCATAGGCGGTTTAGCCGGCTGGGTTAGTTATTGTTATGCCCAGCATCATGGTTCGCGCGAGTCGCCGGCGCAAGTGGCTTTTCTGCCGGCAGGCGCGATCCTGCATTGGCTGCCCGGGCGCGCCAATGAACCGTCAGGCGCAGGCGGCAGATCGCCGGCCGTGTGCTATCCGGAGTGGTTGGTCAGCCGGCCGCCTCACGCGGCAGTCACGGTGCGGGCGTGCCGCCCGTGCGAATGATCTCGATCAGCGCATTCAGGGCGTCGGTGGCCGTGAAGATGCCCAGAAACTTGCCCTCTTCATCATTGATGAGCACGCTGCCGATTTTCTGCTCGGCCATGGCGAATGCCACCTCGTCCAGGGGCGTTGCGGCACTCATTGCCACCGGCTCGGCGGCCATCAGGTCGGCAGCCCGTACCTGGATCTTCTCCGCCGTGGGCAGCCCCAGGGCCAGGCGCACATCGCGGTCGCTGACCACGCCGACCACTGTCTCGCCGCGCACGATCGGAAGATGGCGGATGCCATGTTGCTCCATCAGGCTCCGCAGCTCGTCGATGGCCATGTCCTCGGTGGCAGTGATCGGGTCGGGCGTGGTGAACTCCTCTACGGGCACGCGAAACGGCAGCATGGCAAGCCTCCTGTGTACGTCCGCAGGACTTGGATAGGGTAGCGCGGCGGCCCAGGCAAGTGTCGGCGGCCGGTACGCTTCATAAGGCCGGCGTCTTGCTCCGCCTTACCGTCATTGCGAGCGGTAAGCGAAGCAATCTCGAGACGACGACGTGCCGCTAGCGGTGCCGGTGCGGGGCGCGCATCCTGTGCGGCGGGGCGTGCGGGAGGCGGTGGTGCCGGTGCGGGATGTGGCGGCCGGCCCGATAGCCGTCGCGGTAACCATGTCGGTAGGCCTGTCGGCTCCAGCTGCTCGGGGCGTGGTAGCGATGGCTCCGCCAGCCGTCGTGGCGCTGCATCTGCCATGGCCGGATGCTGCCGGCGTAGCTGCCATGGCCGCCGGGATAGATCACCACGCCGGGCTGGTGGTGATACCGCCCGGCATGCCTGCCACCGTGGTCCGCCAGCGCCACCGGTGCTGCCAAGAGCCCGCTCAGGGCAAGTGCAGCTAGATGGGCAAGGTGTCTGTGCATGGCGTACTCCGATCCGGTCAGAGCCTGCGCAGGCGCGCAACACGTCCTGAGCAGATGTTCCCTACTGATCTGGGGGCGCGGCGGCAAAACCGGAATCCAGCGCTGCCCGCAGCTCGCCGTAGACCGCTGCCAGCTCCAGCAGCCGGTAGTGCGCGTTCAGTCCGCTCGGGTTCGGCAGCACCCATATCGGCACCCCGGCGATGCATCCAGGCTGCGGCCCGAGCCGGGCTTTGGGAGCCGCGAAGGCGGTACGGTAGGCGGTGATGCCGAGCACTGCCAGCACGCGTGGCCGGTAGCGCGCGAGCTTGTGCCGCAGCGCCTCGCCGCCACGGCGCAGTTCGGCGGCGCTCAGTTCCGCGGCGGAGGCCGTCGCCCGTGCCGCCAGGTTGGTGATGCCCAGCCGGTGATCGAGCAGCCGGGCTTCTTCCTGCGGTCGCAATTGCCGCGGCGTGAAGCCGGCGTGATGCAGGGCCGGCCAGAAGCGGTTGCCGGGGCGGGCAAAGTGGTGGCCGACAGCGGCCGAATACAGGCTGGGATTGATGCCGCAGAACAGCACGTCGAGCCCGGGCGCGATGATGTCGGGCACCTCGGCGTTGCGAGCGGCCTCGAGCATGGCCTTGGTCGGGCGCTGCTGCGACGGGCCGGATGATCCTGGCGGCATGCTCATGGTCCTTTCGCTAACGGCTCGTCGAGCCGGGCCTGGGGAAGGTACCAGACTCGGAACCGCGCGCGCCTGGCGGGGTCTGGCTAAGAATGTCGCTATCCGAAAGCCGCGCCGTGAACGTGAGGCCCTTAGCCAATATGAGAATCCGGACTGTTCTGGTCGGCGTGGCGGTGGCCGCCTTGGGGCTGGCGCTGGCCGCGACGGCCGGCGGCTATCTGTTCCTGCGCGCCAGCCTGCCGGTACTGGACGGGACGCTGCCGCTGGCCGGCCTGCAGGCGCCGGTCACAGTCGAGCGCGACGGCCTGGGCGTGCCGACCCTGCATGGCGAGCGGCGCAGCGATCTGGCGCGGGCGACCGGCTTCGTTCACGCCCAGGACCGCTATTTCCAGATGGACCTGCTGCGCCGCAGCGCCGCCGGGGAACTGGCAGCGCTGTTCGGCCCGGCAGCGCTCGGCTTCGACCGAGACATGCGCATCCACGGCCTGCGGCGGGTGGCGGACCAGGTCGTCACCAAGCTGCCGGAGCGGTACCGGCAGCTGCTGCAGAGCTATGCCGACGGCGTCAACGCCGGCCTCGCCGCGCTGGGCGCCCGGCCCTTCGAATACGCGCTGCTGCGTATCGAGCCGGTACCGTGGACGCCGGCCGACACCGTGCTGGTGGTGCTGGCCATGTACGTCGATCTGCAGGATCCGTGGGCGACCCGCGAAGCGCGGCTGGGGGCGCTGCAGGAGGCGCTGC
>JAJUFY010000074.1 GCA_029263635.1 Ectothiorhodospiraceae bacterium
AGACCCACGGCATCAAGCTGGGCTTCATGTCGTTCTTCGTGAAGGCCGCGATCGAGGCTCTCAAGCGCTTCCCGGCGGTGAATGCCTCCATCGACGGCAACGACATCATCTACCACGGCTACTACGACATCGGCATCGCGGTCAGCACCCCGCGCGGCCTGGTGGTGCCGGTGGTGCGCGACGCCGACCAGCTCAGCATGGCCGGCATCGAGAAGGCCATTGCCGATTACGGCGTGCGGGCCCGCGACGGCAAGCTCTCCATCGACGAGCTGTCCGGCGGCACCTTCTCGATCACCAACGGCGGCGTGTTCGGCTCGATGATGTCGACCCCCATCCTCAATCCGCCGCAGAGCGCCATTCTCGGCATGCACGCCATCAAGGAGCGGCCGATGGTGGAAAACGGCCAGATCGTGATCCGGCCGATGATGTACCTGGCGCTGACCTATGACCACCGGATCATCGACGGCCGCGAGGCGGTGTCCTCGCTGGTGGTGATCAAGGAAATGATCGAGGATCCGGCACGTCTGCTGCTGGAAGTCTGAGCGCCGCACGGACCAGAGGCATGAAGCAATGAAAAGTTACGACGTCATCGTGATCGGAGCCGGCCCTGCCGGCTACGTCGCCGCCATCCGTGCCGCACAGCTCGGACTGACCACGGCCTGCATCGAGGGGTACCGCAACAAGGACGGCGAGCCGGCCCTGGGCGGCACCTGCCTCAACGTCGGCTGCATCCCGTCGAAGGCGCTGCTGGATTCCTCCGACCAGTACCACCGGCTGCTGCACACCCTGCCGACGCACGGCATCACCGCCGGCAACGTCTCGCTGGACGTGAAGGCCATGATCGCCCGCAAGGACCAGATCGTGCGCGACATGACCGGCGGCATCAAGCAGCTGTTCCAGGCCAACAAGGTCGACTGGCTGCAGGGCCACGGCAAGCTGCTGGACGGCAAGGTGGTGGAATTCACCCCGCACAAGGGCAAGCCCGAGAAGCTGCAGGCCGGCAGCGTGGTGATCGCCACCGGCTCGCAGCCGATCGAGATCGATGCCGCGCCGCTGGATGGCGAGCGCATCGTCGACTCCAGCGGCGCGCTGGAGTTCACCTCGGTGCCGAAGCGCCTCGGCGTGATCGGCGCCGGCGTGATCGGCCTGGAGATGGGCTCGGTCTGGAGCCGCCTCGGTGCCGAGGTGGTACTGCTGGAAGCCCAGACCACCTTCCTCGCCGCCGCCGATAACCGCATCGCCCGCGAGGCGCAGCGGCAGTTCGAGAAGCAGGGGCTGGAGATCCGCCTCGGTGCCCGGGTGACCGGCACCAAGGTCACCAGCCGCGGGGTCACCGTCTCCTACGAGGATGACAAGGGCCAGCAGACCCTGACCGTGGACAAGCTGATCGTCGCGGTTGGCCGCCGGCCGAACACGGAAAACCTGTTCGCAGCCGACTCCAACCTGCTGCTCGACGAGCGTGGCTTCATCCACGTCGACGACCAGTGCCAGACCAACATCCCCGGCGTCTATGCCATCGGCGATGTGGTGCGCGGGCCGATGCTGGCGCACAAGGGCTCCGAGGAAGGCATCATGGTGGCCGAGATCATCGCCGGCAAGGCGGGTCATGTGAACTATGACACCATCCCGTGGGTGATCTACACCGATCCGGAGATCGCCTGGGTGGGCCGTACCGAGCAGGCGCTGAAGGCAGCTGCGGTTCCGATCAAGAGCGGCACCTTCAACTTTGCCGCCAACGGCCGCGCCCGCGCCATGGAAAGCGCGGTCGGCATGGCCAAGGTGATCGCCCACGCCGAAACCGATCGCGTGCTTGGCGTGCACATCATCGGCCCGATGGCGTCCGAGCTGATCGCCGAGGTCGTGCTGGCCATGGAATTCGGCGCCAGCTCCGAGGACATCGCCCGCACCATCCACGCCCATCCGACCCTCTCGGAAGCGGTGCGCGAGGCTGCTCTCTCGGTCCACAAGCAGGCCATCCACAAGGCCAACTAAGCCTGTCCTGCCACGCCGCCGGCGGCGGCGTGGCACTTTCCCGCCGAGCAGAGCCACGCACCTGCCAAGCTCTCTCCATCTCTTCCGACTCCCGCTGCTTTCGCCATTGCCTGCGGGCACGGCCGCCTCGATTATCAGCAGCCAGGGGCGGCACTGCTGACAGCCGCCAAAACAATACGCATCCCTTTGTTTTTAAAAGGATTTGGGAACGGGTTATCGCGCAAGGTACACTTGACCGCCACAACCAGAGGGGGACGCCGCTCCATGGATAAGTTCAACGCGTTGCGAGTGCACAACGACAATGGTCAGGTCGAAGCGCGGCTGGAGCAGATCACGCCCGACATGCTTTCGCCGGGCAACGTCGTCATCCGAGCCGCCTACTCATGCATCAACTACAAGGACGCAATGGCGGTGACCGGCAAGGGCAAAGTCGCGCGCCGCTTTCCGCTGGTTCCGGGCATCGACGTCGCCGGCACCGTGCTGCACTCGGACGACCCGCGCTACCAGCCCGGCGAGCGCGTACTGGTCACCGGCTATGGCCTGGGCGAGGGCCATGACGGCGGCTACAGCGAGCAGGTGCGCGTCAACGCCGACTGGCTGATCCGCATCCCCGAGGGGCTTTCCGAACGTGAGGCCATGCAGATAGGCACCGCCGGCTTCACCGCCGCGCGGGCGCTGGAGCGGCTGGAACGGGCCGGCACCAGCCCGGCGGACGGCCCGGTACTGATCACGGGCGCCACCGGCGGCGTCGGCAGCCTCGCCATCGACATCTTCAGCAAGGCCGGCTACAGCGTCACAGCGCTGACCGGCAAGCCCGATCAGGCCGACTACCTCAGGGCCCTGGGCGCCGACGAGGTGCTGCACACCGATCAGATCGAGCCCAGCAGGCGCCCGCTGGAGAGCGGCCGCTGGGGCGCGGCGGTCGACAGCCTGGGCGGCGACACGCTGGCCTGGATCCTCGCCAGCACCAAGCCCTGGTGCAACGTCGCCAGCATCGGCCTGGCCGCCGGCGTACAACTGCCGACCACCGTCATGCCGTTCATCATCCGCGGCGTCAGCCTGATCGGCATCGACTCGCCGCTGTGCCCGCACGACATCCGCGAGCGGGTCTGGCAGCGCCTGGGCCAGGAACTCAAGCCGCGTCATCTGGAACGGATCGGCGGCCAGGAAATCGGCCTCGACGGCATTGCCGATGCCTGCCGCAAGCTCATGGCCCGGGAGGTCACCGGCCGTTACATCGTCAAACTCTGAGGGAGGCCGTGGCCTCCCTTTTTCTTGGAGATACCGCCCATGGCAACCACTGAATCCGCCGGCGCCCGCTTCCGCGCCGCCGTCGCCGCCGAGCAGCCGCTGCAGATCGTCGGCACCATCAATGCCTATTCGGCCCTGCTGGCCCGTCGTGCAGGCTTCAAGGCCATCTATCTGTCCGGCGCCGGCGTCGCCAACGCCTCCTTCGGGCTGCCCGACCTGGGCATCACCATGCTCAACGACGTGGTGGAAGATGCCCGCCGCATCACCGCAGCCGTCGACCTGCCGCTGCTGGTGGATATCGACACCGGCTGGGGATCGGCCTTCAACATCGCCCGCACCATTCGCGAGATGATCCGCGCCGGTGTGGCCTGCGTGCATCTGGAAGACCAGGTGCAGGCCAAGCGCTGCGGCCACCGCCCCGGCAAGGCGCTGGTCACCAAGGACGAGATGGTGGACCGCATCAAGGCGGCGGTGGACGCCCGCTTCGACCCGCAGTTCTGCATCATGGCCCGCACCGACGCCCATGCCTCGGAAGGCCTGGAGGCCGCCATCGAGCGCGCCCAGGCCTATGTCGAAGCCGGCGCCGACATGATCTTCGCCGAGGCGCTGGGATCACAGGAAGAATTCCGCACCTTCACCCAGGCGGTGAAAGTGCCGGTGCTCGCCAATATCACGGAATTCGGCAAGACGCCCATGCTGAGCGTCGACGAACTGCGCGACGCCGGCGTGGCCATGGCGCTGTATCCGCTCTCCGCCTTCCGCGCCATGAGCCGGGCGGCGGAGACGGTGTATGCGGCCATCCGCCGCGACGGCACCCAGCAAGCGGTGCTGGACACCATGCAGACCCGCGCCGAGCTGTACGAGGTGCTGGAGTACCACGCCTACGAACAGAAGCTCGACGAACTGTTTTCCAAAGAGAACAAATATCGCAAAGAGGAGCAAAGGACATGGCAGAGGCAAAGAAACTGGGCGGTGCCGGTCTGCGTGGCCAGTCGGCCGGCGAGACCGCGCTGTGCACCGTCGGCAAGGAAGGCACCGGCCTGACTTACCGCGGCTACGACATGAAGGAGCTGGCCGAAAAGGTCACGTTTGAAGAGGTCGCCTACCTGCTACTCAAAGGCGAGCTGCCGACCCAGGCGCGGCTGGACGCCTACAAGGCTCGCCTGAAGAGCCTGCGCAGCCTGCCGCAGCCGCTCAAGGAAGTGCTGGAACGCATCCCCGGCACGGCGCACCCGATGGACGTCATGCGTACCGGCTGCTCCTTCCTCGGCACCCTGGAACCGGAGGCCTCGTTCGACCAGCAGCAGGACGTGGCCGATCGCCTGCTGGCGGTATTCCCGTCCATCATCACCTACTGGTACCGCTACGCCCACGACGGCGTGCGCATCGACGAGAACACCGACGACGACTCGATCGGCGCCCACTTCCTGCATTGCCTGCACGGCAAGGCGCCCAGCGAGCTGCACGCCCAGGTGATGAACGTCTCGCTGATCCTCTACGCCGAGCACGAGTTCAACGCCTCGACCTTCACCGCCCGCGTCTGCGCCTCGACGCTCTCGGACATGTATTCCTGCATCACCGGCGCCATCGGCTCGCTCCGCGGCCCGCTGCATGGCGGCGCCAACGAGGCGGCCATGGCGATGATCGAGCGCTGGCAGACTCCGGACGAAGCCGAGCGCGGCATCCTCGACATGCTCGCCCGCAAGGAAAAGATCATGGGCTTCGGCCATGCGATCTACCGCGAGTTCGACCCCCGCAACGAAGTCATCAAGGGCTGGGCGAAGCGGCTCGCCGACGAGGTCGGCGACAAGGTGCTGTTCCCGGTCTCCGAGCGGGTCGACCAGGGGCTGTGGCGCGAGAAGAAGCTCTTCCCCAACGCCGACTTCTATCACGCCAGCGCCTACCACTTCATGGGCATCCCCACCGAGCTGTTCACGCCCATCTTCGTGATGAGCCGCGTCACCGGCTGGGCGGCGCACGTCATGGAGCAGCGCGCCAACAACCGCATCATCCGCCCCAGCGCCGACTACGTCGGCCCCGAGCTGCGCCCGGTACCGCCGATCGCGCAGCGCGGCTGAGCTACTCCGCTCCCACTACACGGGGCGACTGCACGCCCGGCTCATGCCGGGCGTCACTCAGGCGGATTCAGAGACTCAGCCTCTCGGGCCGGGCCGGCGCCCCGACTATGCAGGCTGACAGGCTGAGCCATGCCTCATCTTGTCAGGATTACTTCGTGTAGGTAGTCGTGCCTGCACTCGTAGTCGTCTTGAGCTGCGTCGCACTACGGCTAAAGCTGAAACCGTCGTTAGCCGGCTTCGGCGGTTGTCGGGTTCCATAGCCGGTGCAATAAACCGGCGCCGGCTGTCCGTAGTTAAGCGTCACATTCTGGCAACAAGGCAAGAACTCCCTTCTCCCATGCTGGGTGGTGTTTCCGGGATCTTTGCCGGAACAAGGCGAGGTTTCGTGTCACCCATGCCGAGCTGCCCAAAGCCGCTGTCGATGCCGACCTGTCCCTACTTGGAAATATCTACCCCTGATTGGTCATAGGAATTATCCCCCCATGCCCAAAGCGTGCCGTTGGGCTTGATGGCGACCTTATACCGATAGCCGACTCCGACCCTGACCCAGTCCCGTTGTCTCTACTACCACCACCGTTGCTACCACTATCACCGCTCCCGCCACCGCAGGCCGCTAACGACAGTAACGCTCCCAAGGAAACTCTTTCCGACGGTAGTCAGCGCAGTATTGCTTTTCATACTTGCCTTATGCCTCGAGGTCACACTTGATGTTCCCTAGCTATGAAATAGCAGCGCTTGCTCTAGGCCTGACCTGACGACTGTCACCGCAACCTGGAAGCCGAGGATTCCTGCTCTTTTACTGTCGACTCGACCGAAAGCTAGCAACAAACATCCGCACCACCATCTACAAAATTCGGTATAAATAACTGGATCGAGGACGCGCTTGCGGGGCTGGGGGTGGAGCTTGGCGGCATTCGATGAGGAAGCTTGGTTATCCATAGTCGATGCCTTTAATGCGGCCGCCCTGGAACAGGGCAGCTGGCTGGAGGCGCTGGCTGGCCTGGCCGCGGCGACCGGCTCGCACAGCGGGCAGCTGATCAGCTTCGGCTCTTCCGCCAGCGCCCAGTTCAACTGGATTACCGAAGTCGATCCGGACTGGCTGGAAGGGCTGGTCGCTGCTGGCGGCACGGATCCTTCCCGCAATCCGCGCCTGGCAGCGGGCCTGCGGGCGCCCGTCTTGCGACTGCTCACCGACGTCGACGTGATTTCTCCGGAAGAGCGTCGGCGCAATCCCATCTACGCCGACTTTCTGGACAACCACGACCTGCCGTTCATCTGCGCGACCACGCTGATCAGAACGGGTCAGCAGGCCGTTGGCCTGGCGGTGCTTCGCAGCAATGGGCAGAGAGAGATCGAGCCCGATCAGCGGCGCATATTCGCCTCCATCGCTCCGCATATCCGCTCGGCGGTGCGCACGCAGATGGCCCTGGAAGGACAGGCCGCCCAAGTGCTAGCCGGCGCTTTCGAATCGCTCACCCTGCCGGTGTTCATTTGCGACGGCAACGGCTCGGTACGGGTGATGACCAAGGGCGCCGAGGAGCTGGTCAGCACTGGCGACGGCCTCACTTTGAACCAGCAGCGGCTGAACGCCGTCCGCGCCGAGGAGACGGCGAGCCTCGCCGCGGCAATCCAGCGCGCCACCCACGGCCTGCAGCGCCCCGGCGAGCCGCCGCTGACGACGCTGCTGATCCACCGCAAGGCCGGCGCGTTTCTGGTCCTGGACGTGATTCCGCTGCCGCGGCGGCCGTACAGCTTTGGCTTCGAGCCGCGGGCGCTGGTGGTGGCCCGCAGCGGCCGGCCTGATCCGCGCCGTTCGCGCCTGCTGCTGCAGGCGGCTTATCGCCTGACGTCCGCGGAAGCAGACGTCGCCCTGCAGCTGGCGGGGGGGCACCCGCCGGAAACGATCGCCGCAAACCGGAACGTGAGCGTGGGCACCGTGCGCGCGCAAATCCGCACGATCTACTCCAAGCTCAATGTTGGCCGGCAGATCGAGCTGGTTGCGCGCCTGCGGGAACTCGCCTGTATTTAAGCCAGATCGGTGTCCAGCCGGCGCTCGGGCCAGGAACCGCAACCCAGGACATCGGGCACCCGCACCCAGCCTTCCATCAGTACCCGCGCCGAGCGCGACATGATGGCCTTGGTGACGGTCCATTCGCCGTTCACCTGCTTCGCCTCGGCACCCACCCGCAGGGTCCCGGACGGATGACCGAAGCGCACTGCGTTGCGCTCACCGCCCCCGGCGGCAAGATTGACCAGCGTGCCGGGCACGGCGGCAGCCGTGGCAATGGCAACGGCGGCCGTGCCCATCATGGCGTGGTGCAGCTTGCCCATGGACAGCGCCCGCACCAGCAGGTCGATCTCGCCGGCTGCTACCTGCTTGCCGCTGGAGGCCAGGTAGTCCTTAGGTGGAGCGACGAAGGCGATCTTGGGGGTATGCTGGCGACCGGCGGCCTCGCTGACGTCCTGGATCAGCCCCATGCGCACGGCGCCGTGGGCGCGGATGGTCTCGAACCTGGCCAGCGCCTCGGCATCCTCGTTGATGTCCGGCTGCAGCTCGGTGCCGGTGTAGCCGATGTCGGCGGCGTTGACGACGATGGTCGGGATGCCGGCGTTGCTCATGGTCGCCTTGAGCGTGCCTCGCCCCGGCACCTCCAGCTCGTCCACCAAATTGCCGGTAGGGAACAGGGCACCGCCGGCATCGTCCTCGCCGGCGGCCGGATCGAGGAACTCGATCTGCACCTCGGCGGCCGGGAAGGTGACGCCGTCGAGCTCGAAGTCGCCGGTCTCCTGCACCTCGCCATTGGTGATCGGCACGTGGGCGATGATGGTCTGGCCGATGTTGGCCTGCCAGATGCGCACGGTGCAGTGGCCATTGGCAGGGATGCGGCTGGCGTCCACCAGCCCGGCGCTGATGGCGAAGGAGCCGACCGCGGCGGTGAGGTTGCCGCAGTTGCCGCTCCAGTCGATCGCCGGCCGGTCGATCGCCACCTGCCCGAACAGGTAATCGACGTCGTGATCCGGCCGGCTGCTCTGCGACAGGATCACCACCTTGCTGGTGCTGGAGAAGCCGCCGCCCATGCCGTCGATCTGCTTGCCGTACGGATCGGGGCTGCCGATCACCCGCAACAACAGGGCATCGCGGGCGGGACCGGGAACCTGCGCCGGCGCGGGCAGGTCGCTGAGCTTGAAGAACACGCCCTTGCTGGTGCCGCCGCGCATGTAGGTGGCGGGGATCTTGATCTGGGGTGGGTGAGTCATGGCCGTTTGCGCTCCGGTGGTAGCAGGTGTCCGCAGAAGCAAGCGTCCCCGCCGCGATTTTCCAACCCCTCGTTCCCGCCCTCTCCGGCGTGCGGGAGAGGGCGGAGAGGTCACGACGCGGGCGGCGCTCCTGCGACGGAAAAAGATGCCCTAGCTGGCGGCCCCGGTTGCGGCCGCCGCCTCCGCCTCGAGAAAGTCCTGTGCGAAGCGCTGCAGCACCCCGCCGGCTTCGTAGATCGAGACTTCCTCATCGCTGTCCAGCCGGCAGATGACCGGTACTTCCAGCCGCTCGCCGTTGCGGCGGTTGATCACCAGCGTCAGGGTGGCGCCCGGCCGGCGCTCGCCGAGCACGTCGAAGGTCTCGGTGCCGTCGATGTCGAGCGTCTTGCGGGTAGTGCCGGGCTGGAACTGCAGCGGCAGCACGCCCATGCCGATCAGGTTGGTGCGGTGGATGCGCTCGAAGCCCTCGGCGACGATGGCCTCCACGCCTGCCAAGCGCACGCCCTTGGCGGCCCAGTCGCGCGAGGAGCCCTGACCGTAGTCGGCGCCGGCGATGATGATCAGCGGCTGCT
>JAJUFY010000131.1 GCA_029263635.1 Ectothiorhodospiraceae bacterium
CCGGTGATCGGCACCGGCAAGCATTACATCCTGCTGCCGTCCTACGAGCAGGTGAAGGACGACCCGGTGCTGTACGCCCATACCTCGCGCGTGCTGCATCTGGAAACCAACCCGGCCAACGCCCGCGTGCTGGTGCAGCCGCACGGTGACCGCTATGTCTGGCAGAATCCGCCGGCCATCCCGCTCTCGACCGAGGAGCTGGACGCGGTGTTCGAGCTGCCCTACCAGCGCGTGCCGCACCCGAGCTACGGCGACGCCAAGATCCCGGCCTACGAGATGATCCGCTTCTCGGTGAACATCATGCGCGGCTGCTTCGGCGGCTGCTCGTTCTGCTCGATCACCGAGCACGAGGGACGGGTCATCCAGAGCCGCTCGGAGGACTCGATCATCCGCGAGATCGAGCAGATCCGCGACAAGACGCCTGGCTTTACCGGCACCATCTCCGACCTCGGCGGCCCCACCGCCAACATGTACCGGCTCAACTGCCGGAGCGAGGAGATCCACGCCAGCTGCCGGCGGCTGTCCTGCGTCTATCCGACCATCTGCAAGAACCTGGTCACCGACCAGTCGCCAACCACCCGGCTGTACCGCCGCGCCCGCGCGGTGCCGGGCGTGAAGCGGGTGATGATCGCCTCCGGCCTGCGTTACGACCTTGCCGTCAAGGATCCGGAATACGTCAAGGAACTGGTGACCCACCACGTCGGCGGCTATCTCAAGATCGCCCCGGAGCACACCGAGGAGGGCCCGCTCTCCAAGATGATGAAGCCGGGCATCGGTACCTACGACGAATTCAAGCGGCTGTTCGAGAAGTACTCGAAGGAAGCGGGCAAGCAGCAGTTCCTGATCCCGTACTTCATTTCCGCGCATCCCGGCACCACCGACGAGGACATGCTCAACCTCGCCCTGAGGCTGAAGCGGAACGGTTTCCGCGCCGATCAGGTGCAGAACTTCTATCCGTCGCCGATGGCCAGCGCGACCACCATGTACCACACCGAGCGCAACCCGCTGCACCGGGTGGACTATGACAGCGAGACCGTCACCGTCCCCAAGGGCGGCCGCCAGCGCCGCCTGCACAAGGCCTTTCTGCGCTACCACGATCCGGACAACTGGCCGCTGCTGCGCGAGGCGCTGATTCGCATGGGTCGGGAAGACCTGATCGGCTACGGCAAGAGGCACCTGGTGCCGCCGACCCAGCCGGCCAACCATCCGAGCGCCCGGCTCAACAAGACACGGCCCAAGGCTCCCGCCCGGCCGCGGCCGGGCCAGATTCTCACCCAGCACACCGGCCTGCCGCCGCGCGAGGGTAGCGGCCGGCCCGGTCGCCGGCGGCGCAGCCGCTAGCGCCCAAGCGCCCGCAGGGTGTCGCCGTTCGGGCAGAAGCGGCGGCAGGCTTCGGCATCGGCGCCGCCTGCCAGGGCGCGGCGGCACTGCCGCTTGGCGGAGCAAAGAGTGCATACCCGCTGCAGGTCGCGCAGCACGCCCGGTTCGATTCGCCGAGGATCGAGGCCGAACCGGTCCAGCATGGCCGGCAGCTCACCGGCATCGGCACGCGAGCCCAGCACGCTCGCCAGGTCGCTTGCCTGCAGCCCGGCGTCCATCAGAATGCGATCCCGCTCGCGCGGTGCCAGGGCCGCCAGCTCCTGCCGTTCCCGCCAGCGCTGCAGTCCGGTCCGCAGCCGGCGCCGGTAACCGCCGGCCAGCCCCAGTGCGGCGGACAGTGGTGTCGTCATGGTCAGCTCCCGTTGCCGTCTCTGGACCAGCTTCCCCCGGTTCCGGCCGTTCCGCCTTGATCCTGGTCAACGGCATCGCCGGGCGGCCCCGCCGCGGCCATCTTTTCCATGGATTGGACTAATCTTTTGGAAGGCCCCAGGCCGGCATTAGCAGACGGAAAGATGGCGGGCCAAGGAGGAAAGCGATGGACGCGCCGCAGTACGAGAGCAAGCCCTGGCTGCAATTCTACGATCCGGACGTGCCCAAGGACGTCGTTATCCCGGATCAGACCCTGACGCAACTGTTCGACGAGGCCTGCGCCCATTATGGGAGCAAGACGGCGCTGATCTTCTATGGCCGCAAGCTCAGCTACAGCGCGCTGGCGGCCGATGTCGCCCGCTGCGCCAACGCCCTCAGGAAGCTCGGCGTGTCCAAGGGCGACCGGGTGGCCCTCTACCTGCTCAACAGCCCGCAGTTCGTGATCAGCTACTTCGCGGTGCTGCGCCTCGGCGGCATCGTCACGCCGGTGAGCCCGGTCTACACCAGCTCGGAGTTCCGCAAGCAGGTCGACAACAGCGGCGCCCGCATCGTCATCTGCCAGGACATTCTCTACGAGAAAGTGGCGAGGAGCGGTGCCCGGCTCGAGCATGTCGTCGTCACCGCGGTGGCGGACTATCTGCCGACCATGAAACGGCTGCTCAGCAGCGGGCCGCTGGCGCGCCTGCTGCCGGGCGCAGGCGGTGCGCAGCTGACCATCCCGACCAGCGAGCGTGTCCACCGCTTCAGCGAGCTGCTGGCCGCCGAATCCACCCAGCCGCCGCCGGCCGCCGACATCGATCCCGCCGTCGACCTGGCCGTGCTGCCGTACACCGGCGGCACGACCGGCAACCCCAAGGGGGTCATGCTCACCCACCGCAACCTGGTCGCCGCCCGCATGCAGGGCAAGGCGCTGTCCTACGTGTTTCGGGAAGGGGAGGAGACGCTGCTGGCTTTCTTGCCGTTCTTCCACATTTACGGCCAGGTCGTGATCATGCTGGGCGGCCTGCTGGAAGGCCACCGGCTGGTGCTGTTCACCACCGCCGACACCGAGAACATCCTGCAGGCGGTGGAGGATTACCAGGTCACGGTGTTCTTCGGCGTGCCGACCCTGTACGAATACCTGCGCGACCACAAGGACACCGGCAAGGTGAACTGGCGGCGCCTGAAGCTGATCCTGTGCGGCGCCGACACCCTGCACCGCTCCACCGTGGAGGGCTGGAAGCAGCGTACCGGCACGCAGATCATCGAGGGCTACGGGCTCAGCGAGTCCACCGCCGCCAGCCACGTCAACCCGCTGCACCGCCCCAAGACCGGTTCCTTCGGCGTGCCGCTGCCGGGCATGCTGGCGGCGGTGGTGGATCCCGAGTCGGATGCCTTCCTGCCGGTGGGTGAGATCGGCGAGCTGCTGCTGAGCGGGCCCAACATCATGCAGGGCTACTGGCAGAACGAGCAGGATACCCGCCAGAGCCTGGTCGAGATCGCCGGCCGCCGCTGGCTGCGCACCGGCGACATGGTGAAGATGGACGAGGAGGGGTACTTCTACTACGTCGACCGGCGCAAGGACCTGATCAAGCACAAGGGCTACTCGATCTTCGCCAAGGACATCGAGGAGGTGCTCTACAGCCACGAGCAGGTGAAGGCGGCCGGCGTGGTCGGGGTGCCGGACCCGGCGGTCGGCGAGCAGATCAAGGCCATCGTGGTGCTGCAGCCGGAAGCGCGCGGGCAGGTGTCGGAAGAGCACATCCGCGACTATCTGCGAGAGCGGCTGGCGCCGTACAAGGTACCCAAGTTCATCGAATTCCGCGGCGAGCTGCCGAAGACCGACGTCGGCAAGGTATCCCGCCGCGAACTGCGCGAGGAAGGCGGGGAGGCGCGGTCATGAGCGCGCCGTTCTTCGAGGTCGAGGGGCTGACCAAGCGCTTCGGCGGCTTGGTGGCGGTCAACAACGTCAGCTTTCAGATCCGCCGCGATGAGATGGTCGGCGTGATCGGCCCCAACGGCGCCGGCAAGACCACCCTGCTGCGGCTGATCACCAAGCTGATCAAGCCCGACAGCGGCACGATCCGCCTCAACGGCCAGGACCTGACCGGCGCCAAGCCCTGGGATGTGGTCAACGCCGGCATCGCCGGCACCTTCCAGAACACCCGGCCGTTCCGCAACCTGCCCATCATCGCCAACGTCATGGTGGCCTGCCTCGGTCCGCGTGCCCGCCGCAGCGGCGAGTGGGTAAAGCGGGTGGAGGCGAAGGCGATGGACGCCCTGGAGTTCGTCGGCATCTCCGATCTGGCGCTGGAGCCGGCTTCGACGCTGTCGCAGGGCGACCTCAAGCGGCTGGAGATCGCCAAGGCCATCGCCACCGAGCCGGAACTGCTGCTGCTCGACGAGCCTTTCGGCGGCATGAACCCGGCCGAGGCGGGGCTGCTCGCCAAGTCCATCCGTCGCCTGCATAAGGGCGGCCGCTTCGGCCGGCTGCACAGCGAGGGCCCGGCCATGCTCATCATCGAGCACAAGCTCAAGGAGCTGATGGCCATCGTCGACCGCGTCATCGTTATCAATTTCGGCGAGGTGCTGATGCAGGGCACGCCGGACGAGGTGGTGCGCGATCCGCGCGTGATCGAGGCCTATCTGGGAGGCAGCCATGCCGACGCCGCTTCTTGAGGTCACGGATCTGGCCGTCCGCTACGACCGGGCCGTGCTGCTGCAGGGCGTGTCGCTGCAGGTCGGTGCCGATGAATTCGTGGCCGTGGTCGGCCCCAACGGCGCCGGCAAGTCGACACTGCTGCGCGCCATCACCGGGCTGGTGCGCTGGGAGCGGGAGGTCACCCGCGGCACCAAGGGCGACATCGTCCAGCTGGGCGAGGTGCGCTTCGCCGGGGAGCCGGTCGGCAACCTGCCGGCGCACGAGCTGGTGCGCCGGGGCCTGACCCTGTGCCCGGAGCGGCGCCGGCCGTTCCGCGAACTCACCGTGCTGGAGAACCTGCTGGCCGGGGCATATCTGGAATGGGGAAAGCAGGACCGCGAGGCCCGCCTGCAGCGGGTGTTCGCCCTGTTCCCGCGGCTCAGGGAACGCCAGACCCAGATTGCCGGCACGCTGTCCGGCGGCGAGCAGCAGATGCTCGCCATCGGCCGGGCGCTGATGGCCAAGCCCAGGATGCTGTGCATCGACGAACCCTCGCTGGGGCTCTCGCCCAAGGTGCGGGAAGAAGTCTTCCAGGCCATCGCCGCCATCCGCGAGCAGGAGGGGATTCCCATCCTGCTGGTGGAGCAGGAGGTCACCCGCGCCTTCGAGCTCGCCGACCGGGCCTACATCCTCTCGCAGGGGCATGTGGTTGCCGAAGGCCGGCCGGCGACGCTGGCGGCGGACGAGGCGCTGCGGGAGAGTTATCTGGGCCTGTGATGCCGGCACGTCCCCCGCGCGCGGGGCTTCCGGCTGTGGTATCTCTACACGGCGGCGCCGGCCGTGTTCGCCGGGCCGGCGCAGCATGACCTGTGTAGAGGAAGCAGCCATGGAGACCGTGATACCGAGCTGGAAATTGCCGACCGTTGCCGTGGCCGGCGAATCCGGCGTCTACCCGGTACGACGAATTTTCTGCGTCGGCCGCAACTACGCGGCGCACGCGCGAGAGATGGGCAGCAACCCGGACCGCGAGCCGCCGTTCTTCTTCAGCAAGTTCCCGGACTCGATCGCCTCGAACGGCTCCACCATTGCCTATCCGCCTGAAACATCGAACTGCCATTACGAGGTGGAACTGGTGCTGGCGATCGGCCGCGAAGGCTTCCGCATCCCGGCGGCCGCTGCCCAGGACCACATCTATGGCTATACCGTCGGCCTGGATATGACCCGGCGCGATCTGCAGCAGGCAGCGCGCGAGCAGGGCCGCCCCTGGGACGTCGGCAAGAACTTCCCGCAGTCGGCGCCCATGTCTGCGATCCAGCCGGCGGCCAGGATCGGCCATCCCCGTGCAGGGGCGATCTGGCTCGAGGTCGACGGCGAGCGCAAGCAGGAAGCCGACCTCAAGGACATGATCTGGAGTCCCGACGAGGTCGTGGCCCATCTGTCCCGGCTCTACACCCTGCTGCCGGGGGATCTGATCATGACCGGCACGCCGGCCGGCGTGGGCCCGGTGGCGCCCGGGCAGCACCTGCTCGGCCATATCGACGGCCTGGAGGACCTGTCGATCCGGATCGGCCCGGGTCCCGATCAGTAGCGCCGTCTCTGGCATGCCAGGGGCTGGTCGGAGCTTGCCGCTCCGCAGTCATTGCGAGGAGGCGTCAGCCGACGAAGCAATCTTAGGCTGATGGCGCCCCATCCATCCGACGGCACTCCGTCGTCTCGAGATCGCCGCGGCCGCTGCAGGGGGTTAACGCAGTGCCGTGCCGCATACGCGGCAGCTCGACCGGGTGGCGGTGTTGCGGTTCTTGCAGCGCTGGCAGACGGTTTCCATGCGGTCGCGGATCCACGGCACGAAGCCGCGCGGCATGAACAGCAGCACCAGCAGCACGATGACCGCGAAGATCAGCAGCCGGAAGGCGCTGAACACCTCGAAGTCGGCCAGGTATTCGGTAAGCGGATACAGCACGAATACCGCCGCCACCG
>JAJUFY010000045.1 GCA_029263635.1 Ectothiorhodospiraceae bacterium
ACTTCTGGGCGCTGATCTTCACATACAAGTGGGCCGGCCAACACCACATGCACTAAAACGCGCTGCCCGACTGGACGCAGACGGTCGGCATGCTGTTCTCGCTGATCCTGCTGGCGCCCACCTGGGGCGGCTTGATCAACGGCATAATGACGCTGTCCGGCGCCTGGCATAAGCTGCGCACCGATCCGATCCTGAAGTTCCTGATCGTCTCGCTGTCGTTCTACGGCATGTCGACCTTCGAAGGGCCGATGATGTCGATCAAGACGGTCAACGCACTCTCCCATTACACCGACTGGACCATCGGCCACGTGCATGCCGGCGCGCTCGGCTGGGTCGGCCTGATCACCATGGGCTCGCTGTACGCGATGATCCCGCGGCTGTGGGGCAAGACCTCCATGTACAGCACCCGCCTGATCGAAGTGCACTTCTGGGTCGCCACCATCGGCATCGTGCTCTACATCGCCTCGATGTGGATCGCCGGCGTCATGCAGGGTCTGATGTGGCGGGCGGTGAACGATGACGGCACGCTGACCTACACCTTCGTCGAGTCGCTGAAGGCGACCTACCCGTACTACCTGGTGCGCCTGATCGGCGGCGTCCTCTACCTCGGAGGCATGCTGATCATGGCCTACAACACCTGGAAGACCGTGCAGCCCGAGCGGGCGCCGGCGCCCGCCGAAGCGGCGGCCCAGACGGCCTGAGGAGCAAGCGATCATGTCGCATGAAGCCATCGAGAAAAACATCGGCCTCATGGGCCTGCTGATCCTGATTGTGGTCGCCTTCGGCGGCCTGGTCGAGATCACCCCGCTGTTCTTCCAGACACAGACCACGCAGCCGGTCGAGGGCGTGGAGCCCTACCCGGCGCTGGAATTCGCCGGCCGCGACATCTATGTGCGCGAGGGCTGCTACAACTGCCATTCGCAGATGATCCGGCCGTTCCGGGCCGAGACCGAGCGCTACGGCCACTACTCGGTGGCCGGCGAGTTCGTCTACGACCGGCCGTTCCAGTGGGGCTCCAAGCGTACCGGCCCGGACCTGGCTCGGGTCGGCGGCCGCTACACCGACGACTGGCACTACGCGCACCTGATCAATCCGCGCGACGTGGTACCCGAGTCCAACATGCCGGGCTTCCCCTGGCTCGCCGAACGCACTCTGGACGGCGAGACCGTCGCCAAGCGCATGAAGGCACAGCGCGATTACCTGGGCGTGCCCTACACCGACGAGCAACTGGCGAACGCCGCCGCCGAAGTCGACGGCAAGACCGAGATGGAAGCCCTGATCGCCTACCTGCAGGGCCTTGGCCGCGCCTTCCAGCACAAGAGGTAAGCCATGGAATTCGACATCAATACCGTCCGTGGCCTAATCACCGCCGTACTGCTGATCTGCTTCCTCGGCATGGTGCGCTGGGCCTACAGCAGCAAGCGCAAGCAGGATTTTTCTGAGGCGGCCGCCTTGCCGCTGGCCGACGACGAGACCGCCAGCCAGCCGGAGGAGAAGCCATGAGCACGTTCTGGAGCGTATTTGTCATCGTCCTCGTGGTCGCCCACCTCGTGGGCTATGCCTGGCTACTGTGGTCGACCTCGAAGATGCCGGAAGGCGCCAAGATCGGCGAGACCACCGGCCATGTCTACGACGATGACCTCGAGGAGTACAACAATCCGCTGCCGCGCTGGTGGCTGATCAAGTTCTACCTCCTGATCCTCTTCGGCTTCGCCTACCTTGCCCTGTACCCCGGCCTCGGCAACTTTGCCGGCCTGCTGGGCTGGAGCCAGACCAGCGAATACGACAAGGAGGTCGCCGCGGCCGAAGAACGCTATGCCCCCCTGTATCGGGAGCTGGCGTCGATTCCGATTCCGGAGCTGGCCAAGAATCCGCAGGCCATGCAAACCGGCCAGCGCCTGTTCGGCAACAACTGCGCCGTCTGTCACGGCTCCGACGCCCGCGGCGCCGTCGGCTTCCCCGACCTGACCGACGACGACTGGCTGTGGGGCGGCTCACCCGAAGCGATCAAGACCAGCATCCTGAATGGTCGCCAAGGCGTGATGCCGGCTTGGGGCTCGGCGCTCGGCGAGGATGGCGTCGACCAGGTCGCCGCCTACGTCTACAGCCTGAACGGCCGTTCGGCGCCGGCGCATCTGACGCAGCCGGGTGCCGCCAAGTTCGCGGCCATGTGCGCCAGCTGCCATGGCGCCGACGGCACCGGCAACCAGCTGCTCGGCGCGCCCAATCTGACCGACAACGTCTGGGTATACGGCGGTTCGCTGAACGCGATCCGGCAGACGATTCGGGACGGGCGCCAGGGCGTGATGCCGGCGCACAAGGACTTGCTGGGTGAGGATCGTGTGCATATCGTGGCGGCTTACGTATATAGCCTATCCGCGAAAAAGGACGATCCAAGTGCCACAACTGGAGTCAGCCAATAAGCATCTGACACGGGTGGCGGGCCAGCCCGCCACCCATGAACACGTCCGGCGTTGGGGAGCCGTGCTGTGGCCCTCGTTTCTGATCGCCGGAATCGCAACAACGGTCTTCTTCGCCAATATCGATCCTGCTGAGCTGCAGGCCTTCACCTTCCCGGACCTGCATCTCAGTCGCAAGCTGGGCTACACCCTCGGATTCTTCATGTTCTGGGGTGTTACCGCCTGGTCCAGCTTCCTGACCATGTTGCTCCTGCGTCCGGCCGGCGGACCGCGGCGCCCTCCACCCGAGGCGGCGAACGATGAATGACGGCAACGCTGCAAAGAAACTACGCAAGATCCCTGTCAAGGTGGAGTCGAGCGACAGCGCATCGCTCTACGCTGCCCACCAGAAAGTCTATCCCCGTGAAGTCAAAGGCCGCTTCCAGCGGCTCCGCACCATCGCCGTTTTCGCGCTACTCGGCCTCTACTACCTGGTTCCCTGGCTGTCCTGGGACGGACGGCAGGCGGTCCTGTTCGATCTGCCGGAGCGCAAGTTCTACGTGCTCGGCCTGGTGTTCTGGCCGCAGGATTTCTTCTACCTGGCGGCATTCCTGATCATCTGCGCGCTGGCGCTGTTCTTCTTCACCGCGCTCGCGGGCCGCATGTGGTGCGGCTATGCCTGCCCACAGACCGTCTGGACCGAGGTCTTCATCTGGATGGAGAAGTGGACCGAGGGCGATCGCAGCAAGCGCATGAAGCTCGACGCCGGACCGTGGACCACCGAGAAGATCCTGCGCAAGAGCGCCAAGCAGTTCCTGTGGATCAGCTTTTCGCTGTGGACCGGGTTCACCTTCGTCGGCTATTTCACCCCGATTACCGAGCTCGGCAGCGGCATCCTGAGCTTCGAGCTGGGTCCCTGGGAGGCGTTCTGGGGACTGTTCTACGGCTTCGCCACCTACGGCAACGCCGGTTTCCTGCGCGAGCAAGTCTGTATGTACATGTGTCCGTACGCGCGCTTCCAGAGCGCGATGTTCGACAAGGACACGCTGATCATCGCCTACGACGAGCAGCGCGGCGAGCCGCGCGGGCCGCGCCGCCGGGGCGAGGACTTCCGGCTCAAGGGCCTGGGCGAGTGTATCGACTGCACCATGTGCGTGCAGGTCTGCCCGACCGGCATCGACATCCGCGACGGCCTGCAGTACGAGTGCATCGCCTGTGGCGCCTGCATCGATGCCTGCGATGAGGTCATGGACAAGGTCGGCTACCCGCGCGGGCTGATCCGCTACACCACGGACAATTCCCTCAAGGGCAGCAAGACCCGCATCCTGCGTCCGCGCGTGGTGATCTACGGCCTGCTGCTGGTGACGATCACCTCGGCCGTGCTGCTCTCCATCGCCACCCGCCAGCCCCTCGCCATGAACGTGCTGCACGACCGGAACCCGCTCTACCGGGTACTGGACGACGATCGAATCGAGAACAGCTACACACTCAAGGTGATGAACCGCGACACGGTGGAACATCGCTACGTGATCGAGGTCAGCGGTATGCCAGGCATCGAAGTCGAGACGCTGCCGGCCACGATCGTGGTACCCGGCGGCAAGGTGCTGGATGTCGCCGCCCGGGTCCGGGTCGACGCCAGCGAGATGCGCGGTGCCGGCCAGGACATCCTGTTCATTGTGAAATCAGATGACGGCAGCGGCCACGAGCGCCGCGAGAAGGGCCGTTTCCTCGGCCCCGTCGGGAGGTAAGGCGTGCAGCAGCAGCCGTGGTACAAGCAGGTCTGGGTCTGGCTGATCATGGTGCCGCCGCTGGCGGCGGTGCTGGGCGGAATCGCCACCATCGTCATCGCCGCCAGCGGCGCCGATCATGTGATCCGGGACGACTATGTGAAAGTCGGCCTGGAGCTGCGGGAAGACGCCAGCCGGCTGGAAGCCGCTCGCCAGCTCGGCCTGAGCGCGAACGTGCATCTGCTGCGCAACGACGGCCGGGTGATCGTGACCCTGCGCGGGCAGCCGGCGGCCGATGTCGGCCTGCTGCTGCGGTTGGTGCACCCGACCGATGCCAACCGCGACCAGGAGGTCACGCTCACGCTCGACGGTAACGTCTATCGCGGGCTGCTGCCGCAACCGGTCGCCGGACGCTGGCTGCTGCAGCTGGAGCCGGTCGACCACAGCTGGCGGCTTGCCGGTGAGCTGGCCGCCGACGCCAGTGCCGTGGCGCTGGGAGTAGAGTCCTGATGCACGATGCCGGCAGCTGCTTCCACTGCGGCGAGCCCATTCCCCGTGGCGAGAATCGCCACGTCCTGATCAAAGGCGAGCCGAAGCCGGTCTGCTGCGCCGGCTGCGAGGCCGTCGCCAGCCTCATCAGCGGTGCCGGCCTGGACGGCTACTACCGGATCCGCACCGCCCCGGCACCCCGGCCCGATGACGCTGCTGCCGGCCCCGACGAGTGGGACGTCTTCGACCGTCCGCAGGCTCAGCAGAACTGCGTGCGCCCGTTCGACGACAGCCGCAGCGAAGCCACGCTGCTGGTCGAGAACATCAGCTGCGCGGCCTGCGCCTGGCTGATCGAGCACAGCCTGCGCCAGCTCGACGGCGTCGACGAGGTGCAGGTCAACCCGGCCTCCGGCCGCG
Organism: Ectothiorhodospiraceae bacterium; assembly: GCA_029263635.1. Taxonomy (GTDB): domain Bacteria; phylum Pseudomonadota; class Gammaproteobacteria; order Nitrococcales; family AK92; genus JAAYIK01. The sequence goes on from JAJUFY010000045.1 coordinate 5,033, forward strand.
CCCTGATCCGCTTCGAGCCTGCCAAGGCACCGCTCAGCCGGCTGATGCGCGCCATGGCGCGGCTCGGCTACCGTCCGCACCCGACCGGCAGCGGCGAATCGGCTGCCGTCGCCGAGCGGCGCGCCGCTCTCAAGCGGCTGGCCGTGGCCGGCTTCGGCATGATGCAGGTCTCCACCTTCGCGGTCAGCGTCTGGTTCGGCGCCTTTCAGGGCATCGATCCGGTCTACCGCGACTTCATGAACGCAGTGAGCTGGCTGGTTTCCACACCGGTGCTGTTCTACGCCGGCCGGCCGTTCTTCATCGGCGCCCTGCGCGATCTGCGGGCGCGCCGGATCGGCATGGACGTGCCGGTGGCGCTGGCGCTGGTGCTGGCCTATGCCGCCAGCATCTGGAACGCCCTGCAGGGCTCGGACCTGGTCTACTTCGACTCGGTGACCATGTTCGTGTTCTTCCTGCTGATCGGCCGCTATGTCGAAATGACCGCGCGCCACAAGGCGGCACACACCACCGAAGCGCTCGCGCAGCTGGTGCCGGCGACGGCACGGCGGCTGCAGGATGGCGTCGAAACCCGGGTCGCGGTGGCGGAGCTCGGCATCGGCGATATCGTCGCCGTCGCCCCTGGCGAGGCAGTGCCGGCCGACGGCGTGGTGGTCTGGGGCGAGAGCCGACTGGACGAGTCCATGCTCACCGGCGAGTCGAAGCCGCAACGGCGCGGGGTCGGCGAGCCGGTGGTGGCCGGCAGCGTCAATGTTTCCCATCCCTTCCGGCTGCGGGTGGAACGGCTCGGCCAGGACACGGTGCTCTCCACCATCGGCCGTCTGCTCGACCGCGCCCAGGCACAGCGCCCGCGGCTGGCGCACGCTGCTGACTGGATAGCCAGCCGCTTCGTGGTCGCCGTCCTGTTCATCGCTGCCGGCGTGTACGCCTACTGGTGGCCCAGCGACCCGGCGCTCGCGTTCCAGGCGGCGCTGGCGGTGCTGGTCGTAAGCTGCCCTTGCGCGCTCGGCCTCGCCACCCCCTCGGCGCTGGTGGCCGGCACCGACCGGCTGGCGCAGAGCGGTCTGCTGGTGGCCCGCGCCGATGCACTGGAAACGCTCGCCAAGGTCACGCATGTCGTGTTCGACAAAACCGGCACGCTGACCACCGGCGCAATCGCCATCGATCAGGTCCGGCCGCTTGCCGATGTCAGCGGCGACGAGGCCATGCGACTGGCCGCCGCGCTGGAGCAGCACTCGGCGCATCCGATCGCGCACGCGTTCGCCGAGGTCGATTCTCCTTACCACGCGGAGCGCGTCGAGGCGCACGCCGGACAGGGCCTGGAAGGCTGGATCGGCGGGCGCCGGCTGCGGATCGGCACGCCTGCCTTCGTCGCCGCCATCAGCGGCTCCCCAGCCGCCACGGTGCCCGCCGACGAAGCCGGCTGGATCGCGCTCGGCGATGAGCAGCGGACGCTTGCGCTGTTCCGGCTGATCGACCACATCCGGCCCGAGGCCGCCGCCGTGCTGGAGACGCTGCGACAGCTCGGCATGGAGCTCGAAATCGCCAGCGGCGACCAGGCCGAACCGGTTGCGGCGGTGGCCGAGCGGCTTGGCATCAGCCGCTATGCGTCCCGCCTGACCCCGGCCGACAAGCTGGCCCACATCCGCGCCCTGCAGCGCGCCGGTGCCGTGGTGGCGGTGGTCGGCGACGGCGTCAACGACGCGCCGGTACTGGCCGGCGCCGATGTCTCGATCGCGCTCGGCAGCGGCACGGCACTGGCCCAGACCTCGGCAGCAATGGTGCTGCTGGGCGATTCCCTGCGGCCGATCGCCGAGGGCGTCGCCATCGCCCGGCGCACCGCCCGTGTGGTTCGCCAGAACCTCGGCTGGGCCCTGCTGTACAATGTCCTGGCCCTGCCATTGGCGGCCAGCGGCTGGCTGCTGCCCTGGATGGCCGCGATCGGCATGTCGGTCAGTTCGCTGGTGGTGGTGCTCAACGCCATGCAGCTCAACCGTCGCCGGCCCGTCGACGCCGCCGCCGACACTCAGCCGCTGGCCATCAAGGAGGCCTGCTGATGGAAATCCTCTTCATCATGATCCCGCTGGGCATCGGGCTGGCCGCTCTGGCGGTCTGGGCGTTCTTCTGGGCCGTCGGTAACGGTCAGTTCGACGATCTCGACGGTCCCGCCTATTCCGTCCTGCTCGACGACGACCCGCCCCCCACCCGGACCAAGGCAGACGACGATGAGCGGTGAACAGATGACCCTGCTGGCCGCGCTGCTGGCCGGCCTGTTCGGCAGCACCCACTGCTTCGGCATGTGCGGCGGCATTGCGGCTGCGCTCGGCAGCGGCAATCCCGCCATCCAGCGCGGGCCGGTGCGCGGGCTCGGCTACCAGCTGCTGTTCAGTGGCGGTCGCATCCTCAGCTATGCCATCGCCGGCGCCATCGCCGGCGGCCTGAGCTTCTGGCTCGGCGCCCTGATCGACGTGCCGGCCTGGTCCGGCGTGCTGCGCGTCGCTACCGGCCTGGTGATGGTCGCCATCGGCCTGCAGCTCGCTGTCAACTGGCGCGGCCTGCGCCACATCGAAGCGCTGGGCGGCCGCTTCTGGCGGCGGCTATCGCCGCTGGTCGGCCGGCTGCTGCCGGTCCGCTCGGCGCCGGCCGCGCTCGGCGTCGGCATGCTCTGGGGGTGGCTGCCGTGCGGCCTGGTCTACACCATGCTGCTGGCTGCGGTGGTGTCCGGCAGCGCTGCCAAGGGCGGCGCGCTGATGCTCGCTTTCGGTGCCGGCACCCTGCCGGCCATGGTGACCATCGGCGCCAGCGCCGGCGGCCTCACCCAGCTGATCGGCCGGCACTCCCTGCGCCGCGGCGCCGGCGTCCTGCTGCTGGCATTCGGCGCCTGGACCATGGCCACCCCGATCCTGCATCTCGGGCATGGCGCGCATGGGCATGCGACGCATTCGCACAGCGAGATGCCCGCCGGCCATCACGCCCACTGAGCGCCCCCTCTGTTGCCCCCAGGCAACAGTTGTGAAGCAACTGTTGCGTCCCCACCATAGCCCCGGTTGCATTGGCCGCCTGGTCAACGCAACCGCCGGCAGGGACTGCCGATCATCGCTTTGGCTTCACAAGGAAGGACCGACCATGAACAACCGCAAGATCGCTCTCGGCCTCGCTGCGGCGCTGACCGTTGCGCCTTTGAGCGCCGCCTGGGCGCAGACGTCCTCGGACCCGGAGCGCTACTGGCTGCCGGGCCAGGAGCGGCCGATTTCCCCCGGCATCTTTGTCGGCGGCGGTATCGGCTACTACCGGGTCGATGAACAGGACTTCTTCGGGCCCGGTGACGACCTGGACGACGATCAGGCGGCGTTCAAGATCTACGCCGGTGGCGACCTGCTGCCCTGGCTGGGCGTCGAGGCAGGCTACGTCAACTTCGGCGAGATCGGCGGCAGCAGTGCCTCGCTGGATGCCGACGGCTGGTCGGTTGCCGCCATCGCGCAACTGCCGATCGGCAATTTCGCGCCTTACGTCAAGGCCGGCCACCTGTGGTGGGATACCGACTCCGTTTCCGCCAGCTTCGGCGATCCGGACGGCCATGACTGGTTCGGCGGTCTGGGCCTGCGCTTCGCGCTCACCCAGGCCATCGACATGCGGCTCGAGTACGAGCGCTATGAGGTGGCCGACGCCGATGTCGACATGGGCTCCCTGAACCTGCAGCTGCAGTTCTGACGCTACCCCGTGCCCTGCTGCCGCTCAGGCGGCCGGCAGCAGGGCATAGGCTGCTTCGTGCAATGCCGTGAGACCGCGGGCTGCGAGCTTCTGCTCCCCGGCCAGGACATCCACCCGCGCCAGCGACTCGACCCGGAAGGCCGGCGCGAACAGCGCTGCCACCTCCTCCGGCGGCACCGAGAACGGAGGGCGGGTTTCCGCGGCCGGCTGATAGTCGATGGTAACGATCAGTCCCCGGGCCGACCGCTCCAGGCAGCGCTGCAGGACCTGTACATAGCGCTGCCGGTCCGGCTTCGGCAGCGCGATCAGGGCCGCCCGGTCATAGAGCCCTGCTACTGGCGGCAGCAGCTCGGGAGTGAGCGCGAACAGGTCCCCCTGCAGGATCTCGATGCCCTCGGCGCGCCAGCGCCGGAACGGCCCGGCCGGCTCGACCCTGGGCTGCAGACCATGCTCGGCGAAGAAGGCCCGCACCGCCCGTTCGCTCAGCTCGACCCCCAGCACCCGATAGCCCTGCCGGGCCAGCCACAGCATATCGATGCTCTTGCCGCAGAGCGGGACCAGCACCGTCGCCCCTGCCGGGACGCCGGCCATCGGCCAGCAACGCTGCAACAGGCGGTTGCCTGCCGGCTCGTGAAAGCCGATCTCGTTGCGTTCCCATTTCTGCAGCCAGAATTCTTTGTCCATTCCTGTCCTCCACCAAGCCGGGCATAGGAAAACCGCCGACCGATCCCCACCTCGATCAGTCAGCCATTATGCGCATGCGGAGAGGCCACCGTGAGACGGCTTTACTTCCTGCTACCCGATGTCGACCGAGCCCGGGCCGTCGTTGAGGATCTGCTGCTCAAGCGCGTCGAGGAACGGCATATCCATCTGCTGGCGCGCCGGGGAACGCCACTGGAGGATCTGCCCCAGGCAACCATCGCCCAGCGCACCGACCTGGTGCCCGCGCTGGAACGCGGCGTCACGATCGGCGGCGCGACCGGCGCCCTGGCCGGCCTGGTTGCCGTGGCCGCGCCACCGGCCGGACTCGTGCTCGGCGGCGGCGCGGTGCTGGCCATGGCCCTCGCCGGCGCCGGCTTCGGTGCCTGGGCTTCCTCCCTGCTCGGCGTGTCGACGCCCAACAGCCAGATCCGCCAATTCGAGGAAGCTATCGAACGGGGCGAAATCCTGATGATGGTGGATGTGCCGAAAAACCGCGTCGAGGAAATCGAAAGCCTGATCCGTACCCATCACCCCGCGGCCGAGATCGGCGGCACCGAACCCAATATCCCGCCTTTTCCGTGATCCGGGCGACGGCGGCACGGTGCCGCCATTTGCCGGCACCGGCGACGGCCGTATAATCGAGCGTCACCCCACGCTACGGCACTGTGCCGCCATAATATGTCCAACGTCGTCAAATCAAACAAACTCGCCAACGTCTGCTACGACATCCGCGGTCCTGTCCTTCAGGAAGCCAAGCGTCTCGAGGACGAGGGCCATCGCATCCTCAAGCTCAACATCGGCAATCCCGCGCCGTTCGGCTTCGAGGCACCGGACGAGATCCTGCAGGACGTGATGTTCAACCTGCCGACCGCCCAGGGCTACTGCGACTCCAAGGGCATCTTCTCGGCCCGCAAGGCCGTGGTGCAGCAATATCAGTCGCGTGGCGTGCTCAATGTCGGCATCGAGGACGTCTACCTCGGCAATGGCGTCAGCGAACTGATCGTGATGGCCATGCAGGCCTTGCTCAACGACGGCGACGAGATCCTGATCCCGGCTCCCGATTACCCGCTGTGGACGGCCGCGGTCACCCTGTCGGGCGGCAGGCCCGTACATTACATCTGTGACGAGAGCGCCGGCTGGCAGCCCGATATCGAGGACATCGAGCGCAAGATCACCAAGCGCACGCGCGGGATCGTCGTCATCAACCCGAACAACCCGACCGGCGCGGTCTACAGCCGCGAGACCCTGGAAGCCATCATCGAGCTGGCGCGGCGGCACAACCTGATCGTGTTCTCCGATGAGATCTACGACAAGATCGTCTACGACGACGCCGTCCACGTACCAATGGCGACGCTCGCCGACGACGTGCTGATCCTGAGCTTCAGCGGGCTGTCCAAGGCCTACCGGGTCGCCGGCTTCCGCTGCGGCTGGATGGTGCTGTCGGGTGCCCGCCACCGGGCCCGCGACTACATCGAAGGGCTGGACATCCTGTCGTCGATGCGGCTGTGCGCCAACGTGCCGGCCCAGCATGCCGTCCAGACCGCGCTGGGCGGCTACCAGAGCATCAATGACCTGGTCGCGCCCGGCGGTCGCCTGCGCCGCCAGCGCGATCTGGCGCACGAGATGCTGGAGGCGATCCCAGGGGTGAGCTGCGTCAGGCCGCAGGGGGCGATGTACCTGTTCCCGCGCCTTGATCCGAAGATGTACCCGATCCAGGACGATCGCCAGTTCATCCTCGAGCTGCTGGAGCAGGAGCGGGTGCTGGTGGTGCAGGGGACCGGCTTCAACTGGCCGTACACGGACCATCTGCGGGTGGTGGTCCTGCCGCACGTCGACGTCCTCGAGGTCGCGTTCCGGCTGCTCCGCTTGGTACTCGCCGGCTAACAACAGTAGAGCTCAGGCAACGCGCAATACCGCCAGCCGTC
>JAJUFY010000343.1 GCA_029263635.1 Ectothiorhodospiraceae bacterium
GCCACCGCCACCGGTTCCTGCAGATGGGGGGCGGCGACCGCTTCCAGTTCCCGGACGCAATCCTCGATGCTGCGGCCGGTGGTATCGATCTGGTAATCGGAGCTGCTGTAGTACGGCTCCCGTTCGGCGAGGATGCAGCGCAGGTCGTCGATGGCTTCCTGGCTGCCTCTCAGCGGCCGGGTGTCGCCCTGACAGATGACCCGATGCATGTGATCCTCCGGCTTGGCGCGGACCCAGATCGTGAAGTAGGCGCCGCGCAGCAGATTGAAGGTGCTGAGTTCCGACACCAGGCTGCCGCCGGCCTCGACCACGGCCAGCGGATAATCGCGAATCACCTGTTCCAGGGCCTGCCGCTCGGTACGCCGGTAAGCTTTCTGACCGCCCAGCGACAGCAGTTCGCCGAGCGCCATGCCGCTAATCGCCTCGATGACCGCGCTGAGGCGGACGAAAGGCACTCCCAGGGCCGCTGCCAGGCGCTTGCCCAGCGTCGTCTTGCCGGCGCCGCGGAGCCCGATCAGCGCTACGCCGCTGTGGGCGGTGCGGCTGTTGCGGAAGCGGGGCGCCAGCAGTTCGTAAGCGAGCTGCTGATCGGCCGGGGTGAGCGTCTGCAGGAGGTCCCAAAGCTCTCTGCTGGCGAGGGGAACTTCCCCCCGGTCATCGATCAGGTCGTGGAAATCCACCGCCAGGGCATGCGCAATCTGCCAGAGCAGCGCCACCGACGGATTGGCCTCGCCGCTTTCGAGCTGCGCCAGATAGCGCTCGGAGATGTTCGAATCCCGCGACAGGTCCTTGCGCGTCATCCCCCGCCTGGCTCGCAGGGCGCGGATCCGTTCGCTCAGTTTTCGAAGATGCTGATTGATACCCGGCAGTTCCCGGTTTCGCCTCATTCTCGATTTCCTGCGGTATATCTCGTCAAATGGAAACAATGTCGGGCTGCGGCCGGTCGCGCCATCTCGCCGCGGGCGGAGATTATGGCATTTGTGGCTGCATTATTGTTCGGTGGCCGGGAAAGCCCGGGGCCGGTGGCAACCGGGACGCAGGTGCTCGGCTGCAGTCTCCGTCCCTCGGTTCTGCAGTATGTTTCCAGGGTTCTGGGCAGGTCGGCGCGGAAGCTCGGTCGGTCCTGCGCATGTCGATCGGCGGCCGGGCGATGATGCTCCCGGGCAGAGGCGGGCGACGAACTTTCATCGCCGCCCGCGGTCAGACCATAAGCCCTTCTGCACGCGAAGGTTTAGAACCTGTCGACCGGACGGTGGCAGGTTTGACCGGCAGGCATTCCAGTGTAGAATACGCGACCGCGGTAGCAACCTGGCGGCCTCTCGATCAAGACGTCCATGGTGGTTTTCAGCTGCCGAAGATCTGAAAGGCCGCATGCGGCCTTTTTTGTTGGAAGACGTTCGGCTGGCGGCTGATGGCGCCGGGCCGGAGCGTGGATAGATGGGCCTTGGGCCCATTTTTTGTTTTTGCGGCGGCGGACCGATGAGCTCGATTGAAAAGAATCTGACCCAACTGCTGGAGCCGGCGGTAGCCGCCATGGGCTGCGAGCTGCTCGGCATCGAATACCGCGGCAACCCCAAGAACGCGTTGCTGCGGCTGTATATCGACAAGCCGGGCGGCGTGGACCTGGATGACTGTACCCGGGTCAGCCACCACGTTAGTGGTGTGCTGGACGTGGAAGACCCGATCAGCACGCGCTACACGCTGGAGGTTTCGTCGCCGGGGCTGGATCGGCCGATCTTCAAGGTTGCCGATTACGATCGCTTCGCCGGTGAAAAGATAAGGCTGCGGCTGCAGCCGCCGCTGGACGGTCGCCGCCGGCTGGCAGGGGTGCTGCGTGGGCTGCGTGGCGATCAGGTCGTGATCGAAGAGAACGGAGTCGAAATCAACGTGCCGCTGAGCCAGATTGACAAAGCCAATCTGGAGCTTGAGGCCTGAGATACGCCGCGGGTGGAGACGGGAAAATGAGCAAAGAGATCCTGTTGGTTGTGGAAGCCATGTCCAATGAGAAGGGCGTGGACAAGGGCGTCATTTTCGAGGCCATCGAAGCGGCGCTGGCGTCGGCGACCAGAAAGCGGCATGGGGATGAAATCGATGCGCGCGTGAGCATCGACCGCCGGACCGGCGAGGCATCGACTTTCCGGGTCTGGCATGTGATCGACGACGACGCCGAGCTCGAGCTGCCGGGGCAGCAGATCCGGCTGTCGGAGGCGCGTGCCAAGAAGCCGGACGTGCAGGTGGGCGACACCATCGAGGAGTCGATGGAATCGGTCGAGTTCGGCCGGATCGCGGCGCAGACCGCCAAGCAGGTGATCGTCCAGAAAGTGCGCGAGGCCGAGCGCGCCAAGATCGTCGACGCCTACAAGCATCGGCAGGGCGAGCTGCTGACCGGCATCGTCAAGCGCGTCGAGCGCGGCAATGTATTCCTGGATCTCGGCGGCAACGTGGAAGCGCTGGTGCCGCGGGAAGAGATGATCCCGCGCGAGGCGGTGCGCACCGGCGACCGGCTGCGCGGCTGGCTCAAGGATGTACGCTCCGAGCCGCGCGGCCCGCAGCTGTTCGACAGCCGCACGGCC
>JAJUFY010000086.1 GCA_029263635.1 Ectothiorhodospiraceae bacterium
AGCGCGGCTGGGGGCGCTGCAGGAGGCGCTGCCGCCGACCCTGTTCCGCTTTCTGACCGCCCATGATCCAAGCTGGGATGCGGCGCTGGATGGGTCGACGGTCGCTGCCGCGCCGCTGCCGGGTGCGGACGAGGTGGATCTGCGCCGCCGGCCATCCCGGGACATCGCCTGGGGGATGGCAGAGCCGGCCGGCGACGATCTCAGCGTCGGCAGCAATAACTGGGCGATAGGCCCGCAGGTCAGCGCCGATGGCAGGGCCTGGCTGGCGGACGACATGCACCTGGGGCTGCGCACGCCCAACATCTGGTACCGGCTGCGGCTCGAGTGGTCGGATGCGGAGGGCCGCCGGCGGGCGGTCACCGGCGTCAGCCTGCCCGGCACGCCGGCGGTGATCGTCGGCAGCAACGGCCAGGTGGCCTGGGGCTTTACCAACAGCTACGGCGACTGGTCGGATCTGGTCGAGCTGGAGCTGGACCCGGCCGATCCGGATCGCTATCGCACCCCGGACGGTTACCGGCGGTTCGCCGAGCGGGTCGAGGTGATTGCGGTCAGGGGCGCCGAGCCGGTGCGGATGCCAGTACGCGACACCATCTGGGGGCCGGTGCTGGAGCCGACACCTCAGGGCCGGCTGCGGGCGGTGCGCTGGCTGGCGCATGATCCGGCGGCAGTGGATCTGCGCCTGGCCGAGCTTGAAACCGCCGACGATCTGGACGCGGCGCTGGCGATCGCCAACCGCGCCGGGGTGCCGGCCCAGAATTTCGTCGCCGTCGACCGCGACGGCAACATCGGCTGGACCATTGCCGGCCGGCTGCCACGCAGGGTCGGTTACGACCCGGCGCTGCCGGCGGCTGCCGTCGACGGTGCCGGCTGGCACGGCTGGCTGCCGCCGGAGGACTATCCGCGCATCGTCAACCCGGCGGACGGGCTGCTGTGGACCGCCAATAACCGTGTGGTCGGCGGCGAGATGTTGAGCATCCTCGGCGACGGCGGCTATGCGCTCGGCGCCCGGGCGCGGCAGATCCGTGACAGCCTGCGCGCGCTCCGCAGCGCCACGCCGGCCGACCTGCTGGCCATCCAGCTCGACGATCGCGCGCTGTTTCTGGCCCGCTGGCAGGCGCTGATGCTGGAGCTGCTGGACCAGAGGGCGCTCGAAGGCGAGCCGCGCCGGGCAGCGCTGCGCGCCGAACTGGAGCAGTGGCACGGGCGGGCGCTGCCGGAGTCGGTCGCCTACCGGCTGGTGCGTGCCTTCCGGCTGTTTCTGCACGAGGCCGTGTTCGGAGCGCTGACCGCCGAGGTGCGGGCGCTCGACCCCGGCTTCCGCTTCGACCTGCCGCAGGCAGAGCAGGCGCTCTGGCGGCTGGCCACCGAGCGCCCGCCGCACCTGCTCGATGCCGGCTACCCGAACTGGCGGGCGCTGCTGCTGGCGGTGGCGGATCGTGTGGCGGAGTATTTCTGGGATGACGAGACCGGTTTCAGCGACGCCACCTGGGGGAGCTACAACCGCCTGCGCATGCAGCATCCGCTGAGCGAGGCGCTGCCCGGGCTGGGTCGCTGGCTGGACATGCCGGCGCAGGCACTGCCCGGCGACAGCCATATGCCGCGAGTCCAGGCACCCGACCACGGCGCCTCGCAGCGGCTGGTGGTGTCGCCCGGGCGGGAGGAAGACAGCATCCTGCACATGCCCGGCGGCCAGAGCGGCCACCCGCTGTCGCCCTACTACCGGCAGGGCCACGCTGCCTGGGCCGAAGGCCGGCCGACGCCTCTGCTGCCGGGCGCGGTGCAACACCGCCTGTTGCTGCAGCCGGCAGGGTAGGGAGGCTTGAGCACTCCGCTTTCCCGGCCTGCTTTACTTACCGCTCGCAATGACGGTCGGAGCAGCGGCGCAGCGACCGCTCAGTGCCGCTGTTCCGCCAGCGGCAGGGGATGGCGCAGGCGGACGGTGCGGCTGTTGCCGAGGGCGTCGATCACCTCGATGCTGTGCAGGCCGTCGTCGCCGGCATCGACGCAGAGCGCACGCGGCTGCGGGATCAGGTGATCGAGGTCGTCGGTCACCAGCTGGAAGGTGTCCTTGTCGGGGCTGTAGGTCAGGCTGCGCAGCTGGCTCCAGTCCAGCGGGTAGGGCGTACCGAGGTCCAGGCCGTTCACGTCGACCTCGGTGCCGTGCAGGGTGAGGCTGCGCGTGATCTGCTCGAAGTAGAGCTGGCACTGGGATTTGTCGAGATGGCGGCGCGGCATGGCGGTCTCCTGTGATCGCTCGCGCTCGGAGCGCGCTGCCCCAGGGCAAGGGCATCGTAGGCTTAAAATTGGGGCGTCGCCGCATCGCCCAAGCCGCCGTTGCGTTTGGCCAACCGTGCACAGGCACCATCTGTGGCGGTACATTAGATTTACTTGTTGTCTGTCGCGAAGCCCGATGGGAAGGACGTCATGCCGACACGCGATCCGAAAAACTGGATGTGGGCGGAGGCCTGTGAACTGCTGGAGCGGGCGGAGCGGATCCAGCGCCAGTTCTTTCAGCTAGGTCTGTCGAGCGCCAGCCGGCCGAGCTGGGAGCCGCCTACCGACATTTACGAAACCGAAGACATGCTGGTGATCCTGGTCGCGCTGCCGGGCGTGGCGCCAGCGCAGATCCAGGTCGTGATCGAGGACCCGGGCGTGCTGGTGGTGAGCGGCGAACGACGGCTGCCGCCGGAGGCGCGCTCGGCCGGCATCTACCGGCTGGAGATCCCGCACGGCCGCTTTGCCCGGCGCATCGAGTTGCCGCCAGGCCGGTTCCGTATCGAGCAGCAGGACATCGTTGACGGCTGTGTGTTGCTGCGGCTGCGCAAGTTGCCATAGGAAGGAGGCAGGTAATGGCTGATTCCGACCTACATGCTGCCGAGCCGCAGACGGCTCAGGCGCAGAATCCTAACGAGAAGCCGCTCGCCGAGATCCCGCAGGATGCCATGATCATCCTGCCGGTGCGCAACGTGGTGCTGTTTCCCGGCATCATCCTGCCGCTCACGCTCGGTCGCGGCGCCTCCATTGCCGCCGCGCAGGAGGCGGCGCGCAGCAACCGGCCGCTCGGCGTGCTGCTGCAGCGCGACCCGGAAGTGGAAGTGCCGGGGCCGGACGACCTGTACCGGGTCGGCACGGTCGGTTCCATCGTCCGCTACATGACCGCGCCGGACCGCAGCCATCACGTGATCTGCCAGGGCGAGCACCGGATCCGGGTGCTGGAGTTCCTGGAGGGCTACCCCTTCCTGGTGGCGCGGGTGGAACGGGTCAGCGAGACGGAGGTGATGACCCCCGAGCTGGAAGCCAGCATGCGCACGCTCAAGCAGCGCGCGGCGGAGGCGCTGCAGCTGGTGCCGCAGGCGCCGGGCGAGCTGCTTGGCGCCATCGAGGGCATCCGTTCGGCTTCGGCGCTGGCCGACCTGATCGCCAGCTTCATCGACATCGAGCCGGGCGACAAGCAGGAGATCCTCGCCACTTTCGACGTTTCCGAGCGCATCGAGCGCGTGCTGAAGCTGCTGGCGCAGCGCATCGAGGTGATGCGGCTGAGCCAGGAGATCAACCGCCGCACCAAGGAGTCCATGGACGAGCGCCAGCGCGAATACATGCTGCGCGAACAGCTCAAGGCCATCCAGAAGGAACTGGGCGAGGACGAGGGCACCGGCGCCGAGATCGAGGAGCTCAGAGCCGCCATCGCCGAGGCGAAGATGCCGCCCGAGGTGGAAGAGCAGGCCAACAAGGAGCTGCGCCGGCTGGAGCGCATGCCGGAAGCGTCCGGCGAGTACGGCATCATCCGCACCTACCTCGACTGGCTGATCGCGCTGCCCTGGAGCAAGCTGTCCGAGGAGAACATCGACATTCCCGCCGCCCGGCAGGTGCTGGACGAGGACCATTACGGCCTGGAGAAGGTCAAGAAGCGCATTCTCGAGTACCTGGCCGTGCGCAAGCTCAATCCGGAGGGCCGCAGCCCCATCCTCTGCTTCGTCGGCCCGCCCGGCGTCGGCAAGACCTCGCTGGGCCAGTCCATCGCCCGCGCGCTGGGGCTGGCGTTCGAGCGGGTGAGCCTGGGCGGCGTGCACGACGAGGCCGAGATCCGCGGCCACCGGCGCACCTACATCGGCGCTCTGCCCGGCAACATCATCCAGGCCATCCGCAAGGCCGGCACCCGCAACCCCGTGCTGATGCTCGACGAGATCGACAAGCTCGGCGCCGGCGGCTTCCACGGCGATCCGGCCTCGGCCTTCCTGGAAGTGCTGGATCCGGCGCAGAACCAGACCTTCCGCGACAACTACCTGGCGGTGCCGTTCGACCTCAGCAAGGTATTCTTCATCGCCACCGCCAATGTCATCGACAGCATCCCCGGGCCGCTGCGCGACCGCATGGAAGTGATCGAGCTGTCCGGCTACACCGAGGATGAAAAAGTCCAGATCGCCAAGCGCTACCTGCTGCGGCGGCAGAAGGAAGCCAACGGCCTCAAGCCCGAGCAGCTGGAGGTCAGCGACGCCGCGCTGCACCGGATCGTGCGCGATTACACCCGTGAGGCCGGGGTGCGCAACCTGGAGCGGCAGATCGGCGCGGTCTGCCGGCACGTGGCGGTGCAGGTGGCCGAGGGAGCACTGACGCAGGCCCGCGTCGACGCCGACGATCTGCAGGAGATCCTGGGCGCGCCTCGCTTCGAGAACGAGGTGGCGCTGCGCACCGCCATTCCCGGCGTCGTCACCGGCCTGGCCTGGACCGCCGCCGGCGGCGACATCCTGTTCATCGAAGCCAGCAAGGTGCCGGGCAGCGGCCGGCTGATCCTCACCGGCCAGCTCGGCGACGTCATGAAAGAGAGCGCCCAGGCGGCGCTCAGCCTGGTCAAGAGCCGGGCCCAGGAGCTGGGAGTGGATCCGGCCTCGTTCGAGAAGAGCGACATCCACATCCACGTGCCGGCCGGCGCCATCCCCAAGGACGGCCCGAGCGCCGGGGTGGCCATGGTCATGGCACTGGTGTCGGCGCTGACCGGCAAGACCATGCCCTCCGACATGGCCATGACCGGCGAGATCAGCCTGCGCGGCCAGGTGCTGCCGGTCGGCGGCATCAAGGAGAAAGCCACCGCCGCTGCCCGGGCCGGCATCAAGACGGTGCTGATGCCGGCCCGCAACCGGCGCGACCACGACGACATCCCGGCCTCGGCCCGCGAGCAGCTCGACTTTGTCTGGCTGCAGCACGTCGACGACGCGCTGGAGGCGGCCTTCGGCTATCAGAAGGGCGAGGACGCCCAGCGGCTGGCGGCGCGTCAGTGACGCGCCGCGCTTGTCCGGCCGGCAGCCGCCCTCACCTTGGTAGCGCCCCAAGCGTGAGCGGAGACAGGACATGCCGACCGAAGCACAGCCGATTCCCGGCAACTGGTATCTGAACCGCGACGACGGCCAGTCTTTCCTGGTGGTCGGAATCGACGACGAGGAAGACAGCGTCGAGATCCAGCTGACCAATGGCGACCTCGACGAGATCGCCCGCAGCCGCTGGTACGAACTCAACCTCGATCCGGCCGAGCCCGAGCTCGATGTCGAAGCGCCCACCAACGACGTCGACGACAGTCCGCTCGATACCATGGCCGACGATCCGCATGCCGCGCACCTGCCGTCCTACCAGGAGCGCTACCGGCGTGAGAATGTCGAATTCGCCGGCAAGGCCCGTCCCCGGTATCCGGATCCGCGTCCCGAGCACGGCCCCGATCGAGGTCCCGAGCGCGGTTCCGAGATGGGCATCGAGCAGTGGCCGGAAACGCGGGAAGGGGAGTAGCCGGCTAGGCCGCCGCCAGATCCGGCCCCGGCTGGACCACGGATGGCCCTGCCGGCGCACGGCCTTGCGTCAGCCCGTTCGTTATTTCGCCTTCGGTTCGTCCTTCTTCACGAAGCTGATTTCTCCGTCCGCCTCCAGGGAGGCCGAGTCGATCTGCGACAGATCGTTGACTCCCTTCTCGCGCAGCACCGCCATCAATTCTTCCTCGGTGACCATTTCCCGCCGCATGTTGGCGCGCAGCAGGCGGCCGTTGTCGATCAGCAGCGTCTGCCGGTCCCGGAACAGCCGGCGCAGGGGCGGGAAACGGTACTCCAGGGCGTCGAGCACATAGCCCCAGCCGATGATCAGCCCGATCATCAGCAGAATGTCGCCGAGCGACGTTGCGCCGCCCATGATGGCATCCGTCCCCATGGTGCCGATCACGATCAGGAAAAGCATGTCGTTCGGCGAGATGTGGCCCGCGTTCCGCTTCGGAATGACGCGCACCAGCACGACGAGGACGAGATAGGCCACCGTTGCCCGCAGGACGATCTCCCAGAGCGGTTTCGTGAGCGCGAACACCTCGGTCATCGCCACCAGTCTCCGGCACTGCCTGTCCAGGTGATGCGTCCGGCGTTCTGTATTTGGAAGGTTGCGGCGCCGGCGGTCGGCGCATGCCCGGTCCCCCAGGACGCGGCGTTGGCGCATCCCCATATGGAGAGCAGGGACTGCCGGAGGCGGCGGCGCGCAGGCAGGAGCCGGCCGTTGCAAGGGCAGCTCGCCCGATCGCCGCTACGCGCAGCCCGGCGTATCTGGCCGGCTATTGGCAGATCCTCGCTGCGCGTAGCATGCTGTCTCTGTCCTGACATCCCCGACCCATGAGAGCGCAGCGCAATATCGTCCTCATCGGCATGCCGGCCAGCGGCAAGAGCACGGTCGGCCGGCTGCTGGCCGAACGGCTGCGACGGCCCTTCGTCGACACCGACGCCGTGCTCGAGCAGCGCCATGGCATGCCGCTCGCCGAGCTGCTGCAGGCGTGCGGAGCCGCCGGCTTCGTCGCCCGCGAGGAGCAGGCCGTGCTCGACCTCGACGTCCAGGGCGCGGTGATCGCCACCGGCGGCTCGGTCGTCTACGGCGGCCGAGCCATGTCGGCGCTGCGGGAGCACGGCATCGTGGTTCTGATCGACTGCCCGTTGCCGGTGCTGGCGCGGCGGCTTGGCGATCCGGCGGCGCGGGGAATGGTGATCGCACCGGGCCAGACGCTGGAAGAACTGCTGCAGGAGCGCCTGCCGCTGTACCGGCGCTATGCCGATATCACGGTGGGCTGCGATGCGGAGCCGGAGGCGGTGGTGGAGGAAGTGATCGAGGCGCTGCGGGAGTCCGGCTGAGGCGGCGGCCATGACCGCCTTTGCAGGAGCGGCGTCCTCGCCGCGATGCTTGCTCGCCTCTCCTGCGCGCAGATAGATGGCGGGGGGAATTTGCGCCGGTGACCTGGACAGCGCTCTCCTTGCCAGATCCGTCGCTGGGTGAAAGAGTTAAGATCAGATTGCTCGATATTCCAGCGCGGTGCCGGCATATCGACGACAGGAGCGTTCGCACCGGCTGTCGGATATCGGCAGGGGTCTGTTGCGAGAAGGACCGTGCATGGAATTCAAGGACTACTACAAGATTCTCGGCGTCGCGCGTGACGCCAGCCAGGACGACATCAAGCGCGCCTACCGCAAGCTGGCGCGCAAATACCACCCGGACGTCAGCAAGGAACCGGAGGCCGAGGCGCGGTTCAAGGAAGTCGCCGAGGCCTATGAGGTGCTGAAGGATCCCGAGAAGCGCAAGGCCTACGACCGCTTCGGCGCCAACTGGAAGGAAGGCCAGGAATTCCGGCCGCCGCCGGGCTGGGATCAGGGCTTTGACTTCAGCGGCGGCTTTGCCGGCGGCGACTACAGCGATTTCTTCGAAGCCCTGTTCGGCCGCGCCGGTGGCCGCCGCGGCGGCTTCCGCATGCGCGGGGAGGACCAGGTGGCGCGCATCTCGATCAGCCTGGAAGACGCCTACCAGGGCGGGACGCAGACGATCACGCTGAACGTGCCGGAGCTCGCCGCCGACGGCAGCGTCGTCGCCAGGACCCGCACCCTGAATGTCCGCATCCCCAAGGGCATCACGGAGGGGCAGCGTATCCGCCTGGCCGGCCAGGGCGGCCCCGGGCCCGGTGGCGGGCCGGCCGGCGACCTGTATCTGGAGGTGCATTTCCGGCCGCATCCGTACTTCCATGCCGAGAAGCGCGACATTTTCCTGGACCTGCCGATTGCGCCCTGGGAAGCGGCGCTGGGGCAGACAGTGCCGGTGCCGACACTGGGCGGAACGGTCGAGCTGCGCATCCCG
>JAJUFY010000149.1 GCA_029263635.1 Ectothiorhodospiraceae bacterium
CGCGTCGACTGCCTCCAGGTTCAGCAGCGCCTGGCGCACCGCCTCGCGGGCATAGGTCAGGCCGCGGTCGCCTTCCAGGAAATACTCGTAGCCGAAGCGCCCGCCGCCACCGGAAGAGCCGTTCTCGCGCCGGCCGTTCTGCTCGGCGATGACGCTGACGTTGAGCCGCACCAGCGGGCGCACATCGGCACACAGCCGGCCGTCGCTGTTGGCGAGCAGTATCATGTCGTGCACGGCGCTCATGCTCACGATCACCTGCTCGACCCGCGGATCCAGTCGCCGCGCCTCGGCGTCCAGCCGCCGCAGCAGATCGATCTTGTCCTCCGGGGAAAGCGTGTCGAGCGGATTGATCGGCAGATACAGCGCCCGGCCACCGCCAGCCTGCCAGGCCTGCAGCCGCCGGCTCTCGCCGGCGCGGGCGATGGCGCGGGCGGCACTGGAGGCCTCCAGCAGCGCCGGCAGGACGATTTCATCGGAATAAGCAAAGCCGGTCTTTTCGCCGCTGATGGCCCGAACTCCGACGCCCTGGTCCAGGCTGCGGACGCCGTCCTTGACGATGCCGTCCTCCAGGATCCAGCTTTCATGACGGGTGGCCTGGAAGTACAGATCGGCGCTGTCCACGCCCGGCGCCATCAGCTGGCCGAACACCCGTTCCAGGTCGGCCTCGGTCAGGCCGGACGGCTCCAGGATATGGGCGCGTACCAGCTGCAGATTGTTCGCTGCGGTTTCGGTCATGCGGTCCTCACAAAACGTTACGATTGCCGTGCAGGCAGTGGCGGCAGACGGCAGTGGCTCAGCACCGGGAAGCGCCGGCGCAGCGCGTGCAGCTGCGCGCGGTCGACCTCGGCGACGGCGACGCCGGGGCCTTGCGCCACCTGGGCGAGAATATCTCCCCACGGCCCGACGACCATGCTCTCGCCATGGGTTTCCCGGCCGTTGGCATGGCGGCCACCCTGGGCGGCGGCGATCACCACGCATTGATTCTCGATGGCTCTTGCCCGCACCAGCACCTGCCAGTGGGCGGCACCGGTGGTCGCCGTGAAGGCGGCCGGCAAGGCCAGCAGCTCCATCCCTTGGGCTGCCTGGGCGCGGAAGAGTTCCGGGAAGCGCAGGTCATAGCAGACCGCCAGCCCCAGCCGGCCGACAGTGGTCTCGAGCACGGCAGGCACCGGCTCGCCCGGTTCCAGGGTGGCCGACTCGCGGTAAGCCTCCCGCTCGGCCACAGCGACATCGAACAGATGGATCTTGTCGTAACGGCCGATGCGGGCACCGTCCGGGCCGTAGACCGGGCAGGCGCCCCGCACCCGCTCCGGGTCGTTGCCGCGCAGCGGGATCGTGCCGCCGACCAGCCAGATGCCATGGCTCCGGGCCTGCTCGGCCAGAAAGGCCTGGATCGGGCCAGCACCGTCGATTTCGGCGACAGCGAGCTTGTCGCGCTCGTGCAGCCCCATCAGCGCGAAGTTCTCGGGCAGCACGGCCAGCGCCGCCCCCGCAGCCGCGGCCTCCGCCAGCAGCTCCGCCGCCTGCCTTAAATTGTCGCCGACCTCCGGCCCCGACACCATCTGCAGGGCTGCGACCCGCACCCGTTCGCTCGTCACGGCGTCCCTTCCTGCGCCAGCGGCTCCGTCTGCTCGACTGCGTCGGCGGTAGCCATGGGTTCGATGTGCGGCGCATCCCAGCTGCCGGCAACCCGGTAGCGGTAGCGGGTCAGCTTGTTGATCTCCTTCTCGAGCAGCTTCTGGGTCACCAGCCCGGCAACGATGCCGACCGGTCCGGCAGTGACGGCACCGATCGCCGGCAGGGTGTTCGAGACTTTCGGGATGACCGTGACGCGCTGGTCATAGTCGCGGGCCGCCAGGCCGATGCGACCGTCCAGCTCGACCCGGGCCGCGGTCCCTTCCATGTAGAAACGCCGGGTATAGGCATCGCCATCGGCGAGCTCCAGCTGCGCCACGATCCGGTCGTAGGCAAAGCCCTTGCCGAACAGGTCCGAGAAGTTGAGGCTCAGACGGCGGGGCAGCTCGGCGATGCTGAGCAGTCCGAACAGCCGTCCCGCTCCCGGCTCGACGGTCAGGATCTGACCATCGGTCAGCCTCAGGTCCAGGCGGCCGGTCAGCTCGGCCAGGGAAAACTCCAGGATCCGCCCTTCCCAGGAAACGTCCAGGCTGCCGGAGATCTTTCCGCCACGCATGGCGTCGGCGTAGCCAAGCGCATTCAGCAGCCGCCCGGCATCATTCCCGTGCAGCTGCATCACCAATTGCGAGCGCCCGGTCTTGCGGGTCCAGCCGCCGCTGGCCTTGAAATCGAGCAGCGGTCCGCTGAGCCAAGCCCGCTCGATGGTGGTCTCCCCGTCCGCCGCCCGGGTCAACAGCTCCATCCGGCCGAGCGCCTGGTCCCGCAGGAAGAATTCGGCGGCGACGATATCCAGGGCCGGCAGCCCCCCGGAATCCGCGCCGGCAGCCGAATCCGCCTTGTCTCTGGCGCCGTTCATCGGCGGCGGCTGCAGGCGCAGATGATCCAGTCGGGCGGTAACGGTCCGGAACGGGCCTGCCGGCAGCAGAATGCCGCCGGCGACATCCGGCCCCTCCAGGCCGACCACCCAGCCGCCGCTGTCGGGCTGCACCCGCACCGTGGTGTCGGCAAAGGTCTGGCCCATCACCTGCAGCCGGCCGATATGCACGTCCGCCAGGGTCAGCGACAGGCTGCCACCGGCGGTCACGGCGCCCCCGGCTGGCAGCCGCCAGCCGGACAGATCCAGGCTCTCCAGCGCGCCGCGCACGACCACGCCCTCCCGGGGCAGCACCGGCTCGCCGGCGCCGAGCACGATCCCGGCGCGGGCGACGGCCATTCCATCCGTCGCCAGGCCAAGCAGCGCCCGTACTTCATCCCCGTACGCCAGCCGCACCGGCCCCGGCCCGCTCGCAGCGAAAGGCACGGACAGGCGCAGCGCGCGCGCTTCCGCAGCGGACTTGCCCAGCGGCGCCGGCAGCTCCACCACTATCCCCTCGAGCTGCGAGGCGACCCGCAGTTCCACCGCCGGCGTCCCGGCCGGCCGCGGTGCCTGGAAGCCGGGCAGCAGCAGCTGCACTTCCCAATCGGTACGACCATGCAGCCAGGGCGAGGCGAGGCCGTCGAGCAACTGCCTGGGTGCCGCCTGCAGCTGGGCCAGGATGGCGATGCGCTCATCGGCACCGCCTCCCGTGGTCTGGGCGCTCAGCACCGCCGGCAGGCCCCGGTAGCGCGCGGTGACCTGCTCTGCTGCCAAGCCCCGCTCCGTGAAACGCACCGTGCCTTCCAGGGCGTCGAGCTGCAATCCCCAACGGGGAACGCTGTAGCTACCCCGCTCCAGCCGCACCTCGCCCTCCACCTCGGCCTGCTCGCCCGGCCGCAGGGGCACTGCGGCACGCACGCTGACGCCGTGGGTTCCGCTCAGCTGCATGCCGGTCAGCTGCTCACGGATGCTGTTGCCGAGCGGGGAATCGCGCAGGAACCCCAGCAGCTGGTCGCCGCTGCCGCGCGCCTCGCCGGCGAACACCAGCGGCGCTTTGCCCAGCTGGTCGATCCGCACCTGCGCCCTCTGGATGCCGGCA
Organism: Ectothiorhodospiraceae bacterium; assembly: GCA_029263635.1. Lineage (GTDB taxonomy): Bacteria > Pseudomonadota > Gammaproteobacteria > Nitrococcales > AK92 > JAAYIK01. The sequence continues at coordinate 3,591 of JAJUFY010000149.1, forward strand.
CCGGCGATCCGGCCGCGCTCAACCTGCGCTTCCATACTGTTGGCAAAGAACCGTAGCCGGCCGTCGACGCCGTACAGTGCCGGCCAGTCCTGCCGGTAGGCCAGCCGGAGATTGGAGACCTTTGCCTGCACGTCGAAGACGCCGCTGCCGTCGGCAAAGGGGAAATTCTTGGTCCGGCCGAACAGCACCAGATCGGCCTGCGGTATCCGGCCCCGAAAACCGGCGGCATCCAGCCAACCGACCACCGAGGCCGGCATTTTCGTCACCGGCAGGTAACGCGACGTGCCGGCGGCGTTGCCGTCCAGCAGCTGCGCCCGCAGGTCGATGAACGGCGACCCCTGGCCATCGCCGATCAGCCGCAGCCGCGCCCGCGCCCGGCCGTCGCGGTTGGCAACCGCAAGCTCGGGAGCCTCCAGGATCCAGCCATCCGCCCCGATCCGCCAGAACGCCTCGCCCTGCAGGGAATGGAACGGCAACGGACCGCGGAAAAGCTCGGCGAAGCGCAGCTCGCCCGTTTGGGAATCGAGCCGGAGCCGACCGCCATCGCGACCGACCCAGAGCTCGCCGGCCAGGCCGCGTGCCCCCGGCCAGCCGGCGGCCGGCCGCAGCCCCCCCTCACTGAAGCGGCTGTAGAACTTGAAATCCTCAAGGCCCTCCGCCGACCAGCGCAGCGCCAGCCGCGGCCCTTGCAGCGCCGCAGTCGGCCCGGCCTCCTCCAGGCGTTGCCGCAGCTCCACTGGCAGGGTCGGCAGCAGCGTCGCTGCAGTAGCAAGATCCCCCAGGTGCAGGTAGCTGCCGGCTAGATCCAGGTGCTTGCCGGTATCGGCCTGGCGGAACTGCAGGCTCAGCGCACTGGCCGGCCAGGCCCGCGCCGACGAACGGACCGATAGCCGATCGACCGCCAGCTCCCAGCCTGCCGCCTGCCGCTGCCAGCGGAACTCGCCCCTGAGCTGCTCGGCCACCTTACGCCAACGGCTGGCGTCACCAGGCAGCGCGACATCCGCCAGCGTCAGCCGCCCGCCCGCCTGCATCACGCTGCCGGCCTCGATTTCCGCCCATAGCTCGGCATCGGCAAAACCGCGCAGCGCCGGGACCGGTACCACCCGGCCCAGCAAGCCCGAGAGCGATTCCAAATGCAGGCGCCAGGCATCGACGTAGAGCCGCCCGGTCAGTGCCGCCGGATCCAGGCCCTGCCATTCCGCCCGGAAGCGCAGGCTGCCCCCCAAGGCTTCCGGCAAGGGCACATAGCCGGCCAGGTTGTAGCTGCCGCCGCGGTTATCCAGGTCGAGCGCTACCGGACTCAAGGAAAAGGTTTTCCCGCTCGGCAGGTCGGTCAGCCGCACCGTGGTGTTGCGCAGCTGGACAAGCGCCGGCAGCTTGGGCGTGCTCCCGCCCGGCAGTTCCTGCTCCAGGTCGGCATTGCCCACCCGGGTGACCCGCAGCCCGCCGTCGGCCGCGTAAGTGGCCTGGACGACGAGACCCGACACCTCCACCTGTGCCAGATGCAGCCGCATTTCCCCCAGCGAGCGCAGCAGATCGATGTCCACCTCCAGCTCGGGGATTTCCAGCCCTGCCAGCGGCCCTCCGGTCAGGCGAACGTCTTCCAGGATCAGGCGGGGATGGCGGCCCGCCCAGGCGGCACGCATGCCGCCCAGGGTCAGCGGGCGTTGCAGCGCCTGGGTCAGCACGAGTTCGACCTGTCCGCGCAGCTCCGGCGCAAAGGCGACCGCCAGCCGCAGCAGGCTCATGCTGACAGCCAGCAGCACCAGGGCGGCGACCAGGATCGCCGTCAGGCCGAATCGCAGCCGTTGGAGGAAAGTTCTGCGCAACTAGGGCTCCTACCACACCGCGGGGCGGCTACACCGGATGCCGGAAACGTCGTGAGGAAGACTTGGCGGCTTCGACCTGAGAGTGCAGTTTACATCCTGTAGACACGGGCATTGGGCCAATGCCGGTGCTGCTCCGCCGATGGCGGCAGCCTCACGTATCGTCTACATCAAGACCACATCAAACTGCTCCTGCGTGTACAGAGGCTCCGCCTGCAGCTTGATCGGCCGGCCGATGAATTCTTCCAGCTGGGCGACGCTGGCGCTCTCCTCGTCGAGCATCAGGTCGACCACTTCCTGCGCGGCCAGCACCAGCAACTGCTTGGCTTCGAACTGCCGC
>JAJUFY010000363.1 GCA_029263635.1 Ectothiorhodospiraceae bacterium
AGCCGCAGCGTGTCGACCTTGACCGACAGCTCGCCGGGCTTGGTGCGCATCAGCACGCCCTCGGCGCCGACGATGTCGCCGATGTCCCAGGTCTTGAAGTCGTCGTAGATCTCGTCGCCCAGGTCGTCCTTGCGCAGGAACAGCTGGATGCGGCCGGACATGTCCTGGATGTGCGTGAAGCTCGCCTTGCCCATGACGCGCTTGGCCATCATGCGGCCGGCAAGCTTGACCCGGATCGGCTCGGCCTCCAGCTGCTCGGCGCTCCAGTCGGCGTAGCGCGCCTGCAGCTCGCCGGCCAGCGCGTCGCGCCGGAAGTCGTTCGGGAAGGCGTTGCCGGTCTTGCGAAGGGCGGCGAGCTTCTCGCGCCGCTGCGCGATCAGCTTGTTCTCGTCGTGCTGCTGTTGTTCGTCGGTCATGGTCTCTTACGTCTACAGGCCGGCCTTGAGGCTCGCCTCGATGAACTGGTCGAGCTCGCCGTCAAGCACCGCCTGGGTGTTGCCGACCTCGACGCCGGTGCGCAGATCCTTGATGCGGGACTGGTCCAGCACGTAGGAGCGGATCTGGCTGCCCCAGCCGATGTCGGCCTTGCTGTCCTCGAGCTTTTCCTGCTCGGCCCGCCGCTTCTGCATTTCCAGCTCGTACAGCTTGGCCTTGAGCTGCTTCATGGCGGTGGCGCGGTTCTTGTGCTGCGAGCGGTCGTTCTGGCAGGCCACCACGATGCCGGTCGGCACGTGGGTGATGCGCACCGCCGACTCGGTCCGGTTGACGTGCTGGCCGCCGGCGCCGGAGGCGCGATACACATCCACCTTCAGATCGGCCGGGTTGATCTCGATCTCGATGTCGTCGTCGATCTCGGGCGAGACGAACACCGCCGCGAACGATGTGTGGCGGCGATTGCCGGAGTCGAACGGCGACTTGCGCACCAGCCGGTGCACGCCGATCTCGGTACGCAGCCAGCCGAAAGCGTACTCGCCGTCGAACTTGACGGTGGCGCTCTTGATGCCGGCCACTTCGCCAGGCGAGACCTCGATCAGCTCGGTCTTGAAGCCGTGCCGCTCGCCCCAGCGCAGGTACATGCGCAGCAGGATGTTGGCCCAGTCCTGCGCCTCGGTGCCGCCCTGGCCGGCCTGGATATCCAGGAAGGCATTGTTGCGGTCGGCCTCGCGCGAGAACATGCGGCGGAATTCGAGCCGGCCGAGCTCCTTGTCGTACTGCTCAAGATCGGCGGCGACTGCCGCAATGGTATCGTCGTCGCCCTCGGCCTTGGCGAGTTCGAGCAGTTCCTCGGCATCGGCAAGGCCGCTGCCGAGTCGCGACAGAGTGCCGACCACGTCCTCCAGCGCCGAGCGCTCCTTGCCGAGCGCCTGCGCCCGGTCCGGGTCGTCCCAGACGTTGGGCTGCTCCAGCTCGCGGGTTACTTCTTCGAGTCGCCCTGCCTTCTCGTCGTAGTCAAAGATACCTCCGTAGCGACTCGTAACGGTCGCGGAGGTCGTGGATCTGTTGCGTAAGTCCGGTAATTTCCATCTTTACCTTTCGAACACTTGCGCCCCTGGGAGGCGCGCATGGTACTACAGCGGGCCGGGTCGGTTCACCACGGGGAAGCGGCTGACCGCCGGGCAGCGGCAACCCGCAGCCCTTCCTGCCGAACCGGACGTCATACCACCCGCTCCCACAATTGCCGCAGGCGCTTGTCTGAAACCGGTACCGCGGTCTTCAGCTCCTGCGCGAACAGCGACACCCGATACTCCTCCAGCAGCCAGCGGAAGTCGCTGAGCGCAGGGTCGTCGATATGCTTGCGGCGATGCTGTTCGGCCCGCTCCAGCCAGCGTTCCCAGTGCGGGCGGATGTCGCGCAGCAGCGCGCGGTCGCGGCCGGGGTCGGCATCCAGCTTGTCGAGCCGCCGCAGCAAGGCCTGCAGATAGCGAGGCAGGTGCTCGAAGCGCTCGGCGGGCGTGCCGCTGATGAAGCCCGGATAGATCAGCTGCTCCAGCTGCTCGTGGATGTCCCTGAGACTCTCGGCCTGGGACAGTACCTTGCCCCCTTTCAGGCGCTTGCGGATCTGGTGATAGAGCGCCGCGATCTCGTGCACTCTGCCGCACAGGCGGCTGGCGGTTTCGACCAGCTCGCTGCGGCCGGCCGCCAGGCGCTCGCGGAAGTCCTGCTCGGTGCGCGGCAGCCTGCCGTCGGCCAGGAAGGTGCGGTCGATGGCAGCTGCCAGCAGATCCTCGCGCACCTCCTCGCAGCTGCCGAGCTCCCGCAGGTGCAGGCAGATGGCGTCCAGGTGCGGCAGGTTGCGGCGCAGGTATTTCACCTGCTGCGCCAGCTCCAGCAGGAACAGGCGGCGGACCCCGCTCCGCGTTGCTGC
>JAJUFY010000419.1 GCA_029263635.1 Ectothiorhodospiraceae bacterium
CTGCTGGTGCTGGTGCTGCTGTTCCGGCCGACCGGAATCCTTGGCCGTCCTGAGGTGGAGAAAGTCTGATGCGCGCCCGTCTGCTCGATGCCGGCGCCTGGGCGCTGCTGGCGCTGCTCCTGGCCGGTCCCATGGCCGGACTGCGGCTGCAGACCGAAGGCACCGGTCTGACCCTGGTCACGCAGTGGCGGCCGCTGGCCGTGATCGTGGTGCTGGTGTTCGTGTTCCGGCTGCTGCAGCAGACCGCGCTGCCCGCACTCACGCGGCTTGCATTGCCGAAGCCGCGTCTCTCCGGCGCCGGTCTTGCTCGCCATCCCGCGGTTCTGGGCCTGCTATTCGCCGTCGCCGTCATCTGGCCGTTCTTCGCCAGCCGCGGCGCAATCGATCTGGCGACGCTGGCGCTGATCTACGTGATGCTCGGGCTGGGGCTCAACATCGTCGTGGGCCTGGCCGGGCTGCTTGATCTCGGCTATGTCGCCTTCTACGCCATCGGCGCCTACGGCTTCGCCCTGCTGGCCCAGCATGCCGGCATCGGCTTCTGGCTGGCGCTGCCGATCTGCGGAATCCTGGCCGCCATCTCCGGCATCCTGCTGGGCTTTCCGGTACTCCGGTTGCGTGGGGACTACCTGGCCATCGTCACCCTGGGGTTTGGCGAGATCGTCTACCTGCTGCTCAACAACCTGGATGGGCTCACCGGTGGGCCGAACGGCATCGGCGGCATTCCCAAGCCGACCCTGTTCGGACTGGAATTCGCCCGCCGCTCGGCGGACGGTCCGACCTTTCACGAGTTCTTCGGCCTCGAGTTCTCCAGCAGTCACCGGGTGATCTTCCTGTACCTGCTGGCCCTGGTGCTGGTGGTCATCACGCTGGCAGTCATTCACCGGTTGCGCACCATGCCGGTGGGACGGGCCTGGGAGGCGCTGCGCGAAGACGAGATCGCCTGCCGGGCGCTGGGCCTCAATCCCACCAGCATCAAGCTGTCGGCCTTCGCGCTCGGCGCCACCTTCGCCGGCTTTGCCGGCTGCTTCTTCGCCGCCAGGCAGGGCTTCATCAGTCCGGAATCCTTCACCTTCATCGAATCGGCCATCATCCTGGTCATCGTCATTCTCGGCGGCATGGGCTCCCAGGCCGGTATCGTCCTGGCCGCCGTGTTCATGACGCTGCTGCCCGAGCTGGCGCGCGAATTCGACCAGTACCGGATGCTGCTGTTCGGGCTCGGCATGGTCCTGATGATGATCTGGCGACCACAGGGGCTGCTGCCGTCGCGACGGCCTAGACTGGAGCTGCGGCAATGACGGCGCTGTTGCAGGTCGACGGGCTGAGCATGCGCTTTGGCGGCCTGGTGGCGGTCGATGGCGTGTCGTTCGAAGTCAGGCTGGGCGAGATCCTCGGCCTGATCGGCCCGAACGGGGCCGGCAAGACCACGGTGTTCAACTGCATCAGCGGCTTCTATCGGCCCACGGCCGGGCAGGTGCGCCTGGACGGCGAGCGTCTCGACCGCGAACCGGGACACAGGATCGCGCGGCGCGGCCTGGTACGTACGTTCCAGAATATCCGGCTGTTCGAGAACATGACCGTGCTCGAGAACCTGCTGGTGGCACAGCACGACCACCTGGATACCCGTCTGTGGTCGGGCTTGCTGGCCACCCGGCGCTATCGCCAGCGCATGCGGACGGCGCTGGACAATGCCGTGTCCTGGCTGGAGACCGTCGACCTGGCAGAACTTGCCGACCGCGAGGCGGGGACCCTGTCATACGGCCAGCGCCGACGGCTGGAGATCGCCCGCTGCATGGTGCAGCAGCCGCGGCTGCTGCTGCTGGACGAGCCGGCTGCGGGGCTGAACCCGCGCGAGACGGCGGAGCTGGATGCCTTGATCGTCGCCCTCAGGGACAA
>JAJUFY010000087.1 GCA_029263635.1 Ectothiorhodospiraceae bacterium
ACAGCAACGCCTATCGGCAGGTGTCGCGCTTCTTCGATCTGCCCGTGGAGCCTGTGATGCACACCATCTGCGGGCGCACGGAAGCCGCCGTTTCCAAGGCCGCCGAGGCGGGGCTCGCCCGTAACCTTGCCGCCGAGTGGGGGCCGAAGAACATTCGCGTCAATGCCATCGCACCGGGGCTGGTGAAGACCGATTTCGCCCGTGCGCTGTGGGAAGACCCGGTACGTCTTGAGCGGGCGCAGAACGCGACGCCGCTGCGGCGCATCGGCGAGCCGGAAGACATCGCCGGCGTGGCGCTGTTCCTGGCTTCCGACGCATCGGCATATGTGACCGGCCACATCCTGGTGGCCGATGGCGGGGAGACGATCATCTGATGAGCACGGCATCCCAACTTCCCCCGGGGCTGGTGGATGTGCTGCCGGCCCATCGCTTCGATGAGGCGGCGCTGCGCGAATACCTGCGGCCGCAGCTCGACGGGGTCGGGCAGAGCTTCGTGGTCAAGCAGTTCCAGGGCGGCCAGTCCAATCCGACGTTCCTGATCGAGGCCGGCGGCCGCCGTTACGTGCTGCGCAAGAAGCCGCCCGGCAAGCTGCTGCCGTCTGCCCACCAGATCGAGCGCGAGTACCGGGTCATCGAGGCCCTGCAGAACACCGACGTACCGGTTCCGACCACGCGCCTGCTGTGCGAGGACGACAGCATCATCGGTACGCCGTTCTACGTCATGGACTTCGTCGAGGGCCGCGTGCTGGAGCACCCGGCGCTGCATAACGCCCCCAGGGAGCAGCGCTGGGCCATCTACGAAGCCATGGCGGACACGCTTGCCAGGCTGCATCGGGTGGACTGGCGAGCGGTGGGGCTGGAAGGCTACGGCCGTCCGGACCAGTACGTGCAGCGGCAGATCAAGCGCTGGTCGCAGCAATACGAAGCTTCCAAGACCGGCGAACTGCCGGCCATGGAGAAGCTGATGCAGTGGCTGCCTGCGCATGCGCCGGAGCGCGACGAGACCGCCATCGCCCACGGCGATTTCAGGCTCGGCAATCTGATGCTGCACCCGACCAGGCCGGAAGTGATCGCAGTGCTGGACTGGGAGCTCTCCACGCTCGGCCATCCGCTGGCCGACCTCGGCTATTGCTGCATGCCCTACCATCTGCCGGGCGACCTGCCGGGCATCCGCGGCGTGGTCGGGATGGATCTCGCTGCCGAGAACATTCCGGACGAACAGACCTTCCTGCGCATTTACAGCGAGCGGGTCGGCCGCGACAGCATCCCGGACTGGTACTTCTTCCTTGCCTTCTCGCTGTTCCGCATTGCTGCCATCCTGCAGGGCGTTTATGCCCGCGCGCTGCAGGGTAATGCCAGCAACGCCGATGCCCTGAAGGTCGGCGAGCGGGCTGGGGTGCTGGCCGAGATCGGCTGGCAGTTGGCGCAGCAGGCGGAAGAGGGTTGAGAGTGAGCAGTGGCAAGAAACCGGTCCAGCGCATCCTGGTGACCAACGACGACGGCGCGCGCGGCGAGGGGCTGCGCGTGCTGGAAGAGATCGCTGCCGAGCTGTCGGACGATGTCTGGGTAGTCGCCCCGGAATTCGACCAGAGCGGGGTATCGCACAGCATCAGCCTGCATACGCCGCTGCGGGTGTATTCGATGAGCGACCGCTACCACTGCGTACGCGGCACGCCGGCCGACTGCGTGCTGCTCGGCGTCGAGTATTTGCTGCGCGACCTGCGGCCCAGCCTGATCCTGTCCGGCGTCAACCGCGGCGCCAATCTCAGCGATGCCGTGGCCTATTCCGGCACGGTCGGCGCGGCGATGACCGGCGTGCTGCTCGGGATTCCGTCGATCGCCCTCAGCCAGGCTTTCCGCGACCCGAACGACGTGCGCTGGGAGACGGCCGGGCAGCTGGCGCCGTCGCTGATCCTGCAGGCGCTGCGCTGCGGCTGGCCGAGCGAGGTGTGCCTGAACGTCAACTTCCCCGACCTGGGAGTTGACGAGGTGCGCGGGGTCGCCCTGACACGGCCGGCGCGCGGCTCCATCGCCGGTGTCGAGATCGACGTGCGCACCGACCGACGCGACCTGCCGTACTACTGGATCGGTTTCGACTACAACTCGGAGCTGCTGACCGCTCCCGACAGCGATGTCGAGGCCCTGCGGCAGGGCTACGTCTCGGTGAGCCCGCTGCGCTTCGAAACGGATACCCGCGGCGACTGGCAGGCGCTGACGGAAGCTCTGAACGGCTGTTTCCGCTGAGCAGCCGCCGGAGACGGAGGAGAGCATGAGCGAGACCAAGCATTACGGCGATTTTCAGCAAGGCATCTACGGCGCCGGCTTGAAGGGCGTGCTGCCGCAGTGGCCGATGCGCATCGAGGATCTGGAGCGGCGGGCAGCGGAGCTGTTGCCGCCGGAAGCGTACTGGTACGTGGCTGGCGGTGCCGGCGAAGGAACCATGCGCGAGAACCTGGCCGCCTTCGACCGGGTCCGGCTGGTGCCGCGCATGCTGACCGACGTCAGCCGGCGCGACCTCAGCACCACTGTGCTCGGCAAGCGGCTGCCGGTACCGGTGCTGCTGGCGCCGATCGGCGTGCAGGGCATCATCCGCCCGGAGGCCGAGCTGGCCACGGCGGCCGGTGCCGCCGAAGTCGGCGTGCCGATGATCCTCTCGACCGTCTCCTCCAAGCCCATGGAAGCCGTCGCCGAAGCGCTCGGCGATACGCCGCGCTGGTTCCAGCTGTACTGGCCGACCGACGACAACGTCACCCGCAGTTTCCTGCGCCGGGCGGAGGCGGCCGGTTACTCGGCCGTCGTGCTGACCCTGGATACCAAGATGCTGGCCTGGCGCGAGCGCGACCTGGAGCGGGCCTACCTGCCGTTCCTGCGCGGCGAAGGATTAGCCAATTACACCAGCGACCCGGTGTTCCGCGATGGCCTGGAGGCGCCGCCGGAGGAGGACATGTGGCCCTCGGTGCGCCGCTGGGGGCGAATGTTCTCGGCTCCGGCCAAGACCTGGGATGACCTTGCCCAGCTGCGGGAATGGACCCGTCTTCCCATCGTGCTCAAGGGCATCCTGCACCCGGAGGACGCGCTGCGGGCCATTGACGCCGGCATGGACGGCATCGTGGTTTCCAACCACGGCGGTCGCCAGGTCGACGGCTCGATCGCGGCGCTGGATGCGCTGCCGGAGGTCGTTGAGGCGGTGCGCGGCCGTATCAGCGTGCTGTTCGACAGCGGCATCCGCCGTGGGGCCGACGTGCTGAAGGCGATCGCCCTCGGCGCCGACGCGGTGCTGCTCGGCCGGCCTTACATCTGGGGGCTGGCAACCGGCGGCGCGGCCGGGGTCAGCGAGGTGCTGCGCCGTCTGCTGGCCGACCTCGACCTCAGCCTGGCGCTGACCGGCATGAGCCGGATCGATGCCCTCAACGGCAGCATCCTGCGCCGCCAGCGTTGAGCACCGCCGCCGCAGCAGTCTGCCCGGCTGCGGTCCGGCCTGACATGTTCCGCCATGCTTCCCGGCGAGCGTTGACACCGCTTGCGCTTGGAATCCCCCGATTCAGCCTTAGATCTTGCTTGGGCGGGGGCGGCCGAGGGCTTCGGCCGAACGGACAAGGACAGGGACACAGTCATCGGGCAGGATGCCCAGCTGCGGAGCAGGGACTGCACCGTGGCCGCTGGGACGCTCAACGGCACGGATGCCATCGGCGGGGGGCAAGGACGCCGGAGGCGGGGAACAGGGACGGCCTTGAGTCGATCTATCCGGGCTCCTGGCCCGGAGCATCGGCAAGACGCAAATGCGGGTCAAGCTCGGCGAAGAGCTTGGCCCGCTCTTCTTTGGAACGGACGGCAGCCGCCTGTTCCAGGATCTCGTCGGTGATGTGCGGGGCGAACAGCTGGATGAAGTCCCGCATGTAGCCGCGCAGATAGGTGCTGCGCCGGAAGCCGATATTGGTGACGCTGTCCTCGAACAGGTGATGGGCGTTGAGCGCGACCAGCCCCTTGTCCCGCACCGGATCGAACGACATCGAGGCGATGATGCCGATGCCCAGGCCGAGCCCGACATAGGTTTTGATGACCTCCGAATCGGTCGCCGTGAACACCACTTCGGGCTTCAGGCCGCGTTCGGCAAAGGCCTGATCCAGCTTGGAGCGGCCGGTAAAGCCGAATACATAGGTGACGATCGGGTATTCGGCGATCGCCTCTAGGGTCAGCGGCCTGATCTGCGTCAGGGGGTGTCCTTCGGGAACCACCACGCTGCGGTTCCAGCGGTAGCAGGGCAGCATCACCAGATCTTCGAACAGCTCCAGGGCTTCGGTGGCGATCGCGAAGTCGACACTGCCGCGCGCCGCCAGGTCGGCAATCTGCATGGGCGTGCCCTGGTGCATGTGCAGGCTGACTTTCGGGTAACGCTTGCGGAAGGCGGCCACCACCGGCGGCAGCGCATGGCGGGCCTGGGTGTGGGTGGTGGCGATGCTGAGGCTGCCGCGGTTTTCCTCGCGATGTTCCTGGGCGATCGCCCGGATGTTCCGGACCTTCTGCAGGATCTGCTCGGCCTCCGCGATGATTTCCTGCCCCGCCGGCGTGACCGCGCTGAGCTGCTTGCCGCTGCGTACGAAGATCTGCAATCCCAGCTCGTCCTCCAGCAGGCGGATCTGCTTGCTGACCCCGGGCTGCGAGGTGTACAGCGCCTCCGCGGCCGCCGACACGTTCAGGCCGCGGCGCGCGACCTCGCAGATATAGCGCAGCTGATTGAGCTTCACGGCATTTCCCTATAGCGAAAAAGTATAATTTGTCACCTACCAATTCTATTTCCAAATATAGGAGGATGCACGTGCTGCTGCATGCCGATGCAGCAGGGAACGATGGCTGCTGGCGAGGTTGGCATGGCGCGGGAACCGGTTGGCGAGGTCTACCTGATCGGGGCGGGGCCGGGTGATCCGGAGCTGCTTACGCTGCGCGCCCTGAGGCTGCTGCAGCAGGCGGAGGTGGTGCTCCACGACCGTCTGGTGACGCCCGGGGTGCTGGCGCTGGCAAACCCTGCTGCCGAGAGAATCTATGTCGGCAAGCGCCGTAACAGGCACCAGCTGCCGCAGGAGGACATCAACGGCCTGCTGGTCAGCCTGGCCCGCAGCGGCCGGCGCGTGGCGAGGCTCAAGGGCGGCGATCCGTTCATGTTCGGCCGCGGCGGCGAGGAACTGGAGGCGCTGCTGAGCGCAGGGGTGCGCTTCGAGGTCGTTCCCGGCATTACCGCAGCCGGCGGTTGCGCGGCCTATGCCGGCATTCCGCTGACCCACCGCGACCATGCGCAGGCCTGTGTGTTCGTTACCGGCCACCGGCGCGCGAATGGCGCCGACATCGACTACGAGCCGCTGGCCCGGCCCGGCCAGACGGTCGTGATCTACATGGGACTGGATCTGTTGTCCGAATTCTGCGCCGGGCTGATCCGGCACGGCGCGCCTGCCGAGCGGCCGGCGGCGGTGGTCCAGCAGGGGACCACCGCCGGGCAGCGAGTCGTGGCGGGAACACTGGCGACACTGCCGGCCATGGCACGGGAGCAGGCGCTCACGGCGCCGGCCATCGTCATCGTCGGCGAGGTGGTGCGGCTCCACCAGAAGCTCGCCTGGTTCCAGCCGGAGCAGGCAGCGGCGGGCTTTGCGCCGCCCGGCCAGCGCGACCTGCCGCTGGTCGCCGCCGGCTGAGCGATTACACTGCTATCAGTGGTAGCTCTGCAGCAGGATTCGTTCGCCATGCCCGCCAGTCTCGACGACAAGCTCGTGATCGCCATTTCCTCGCGCGCGCTGTTCGATATGAGCGACAGCCATCGCGTCTACGAGGAGGAGGGGGTGGAGGCCTACTGCCGCTACCAGATCGCCCATGAGGACGACGTGCTGGTCCCCGGCGTCGCCTTCAGCCTGACCCGCAAGCTGCTCGCGCTCAACGATGACCAGGACGTGACGCGGGTGGAAGTGATCCTGCTGTCGCGCAACAGCGCCGATACCGGGCTGCGGGTATTCAACTCGATTGAGCATTACGGCCTGGGGATCACGCGGGCCGCGTTCACCAACGGCAGCAGCCCGTGGCGCTATGTGCCGCCGTTTGGCGCCCACCTGTTCCTGTCGGCGGATCAAAGCGATGTGGCGCAGGCGCTCGCGCACGGGTATGCAGCGGCCACCATCTTGCCGTCAGCCGCGCCGTCCATGCAGGACGCCACTGCCGGCTTGCAGGACCGCGAAGTCCGCATCGCCTTCGACGGCGATGCCGTGCTGTTCGCTGATGTGGCCGAGCGGGTGTACCGACAGGAGGGGCTTGCCGGCTTCGCCGCCAGCGAACAGGCGCAGGCGCGCGAGCCGCTGCCGGGCGGACCGTTCAAGCGTTTCCTGGCGGCCCTGCACGCATTGCAGGCACAGTACCCGGCCGCTGCCTGCCCGATCCGAACCGCACTGGTGACAGCCCGCGGCGCGCCGGCTCATGAGCGGGTGATCCGGACTCTGCGCAGCTGGGACATCCGCATCGACGAGGCCCTGTTCCTCGGCGGCCTCACCAAGGCCGAGTTCCTGCGCGCCTTCGGCGCCGACATCTTTTTCGACGACCAGGAGGGGCATTGCGAGGCCGCCCGCGAGCATGTCGCGACCGGCCACGTACCCCACGGAGTGGCCAACGAACCGGCGGAGACGGCATCATGATTCCGTACCGCAGCACATTTTGCGCTGCACCTTCGCTTGCGCGGTTTGGGAAAAACGTCTACCTTTGCGCCGGTCCCGGGGCCCGTCCACTGGGCCGAGCTATGCACGATGTTAGGGGGTTCGCGTGGAGATTGTTTGTCTAGACCTCGAAGGGGTCCTGGTCCCGGAGATCTGGGTTAACTTCGCCGAACTTACCGGCATCGAGGAACTGCGCGCGACCACGCGCGACGTTCCGGACTACGATCAGCTGATGCGGTTCCGACTCGGCGTGCTGGACCAGCACAAGCTGGGCATCCGCGACATCGAGAAGGTGATCTCGGAGCTCCGTCCGCTGGACGGCGCGGTCGACTTCCTGGCGGCGCTGCGCAGCCGCTATCAGGTGGTGATCCTGTCCGACACCTTCTACGAATTCGCGACGCCGCTGATGGCACAGCTTGGCTGGCCGACCCTGTTCTGCCATCGCTTGGAGGTTGACGCCGGCGGCCGCATCATCGATTACAAGCTGCGCCTGAGCGACCACAAGCGCAAAGCCGTCGAAGCGTTCAAGCGCCTGAATTTCCGCACCGTCGCCGCAGGCGATTCTTATAACGACACGAGTATGCTGGCCGAGGCCGATACCGGCATCCTGTTCAGTCCGCCGCAGAACGTGATCGACGAGTTTCCGCAGTTTCAGGTCACGCGCACGTATGCGGAACTGCGGGCGGCCATCGACGCGGCCGCCGGCCGATAAAGCCCGGCTGACCGGACGAGGCTCCGATGCGAATTGCGATCATCGCCGACACGCACGGGTTTCTCGACCCTCGCATTGCCGAGGCCGTGACCGAGTGCGACATCGCCGTCCATGCCGGCGATATCGGCGGCGCCGATGTGCTGCTGGCCCTGCAGCCGCGTAACCATGTGGTGGCGGTGCGAGGCAACAACGACGTGCCGGAGAAGTGGTCCGCGCACGAAGTCCACCTGCTCGACACCCTGCCGACCGAGGCCGAGATCGACCTGCCCGGCGGCAAGCTGGTGGTGGTCCACGGCGACAGCGCCGGCGCGCCTGCGGTGCGGCACGAGCAGCTGCGCCGGCAGTACCCGGCGGCGCGGGCGGTCGCTTATGGACACAGCCATCAGGTGTCGGTGGACGACACCGCGCTGCCGTGGATACTCAACCCCGGTGCCGCCGGTCGCACGCGAACTTACGGCGGCCCGTCCTGTCTGATCCTGACCTGCGACGACGACCGCTGGAGCGTCGAAGTCGTCCAGCTTCCGCCCCGCAAATACCGCGCCCTTTAGCGCGAGGGCTGGCGCGCCTGCGTGGAAAGACGCCCGGATGCGCCCAGCCGCCCCCAGGCTCTCTGGCCTGGGCGACGATCTGGCTGTCATGAACGATCCTAAGCAAGCTCCCTCTCTCGCGTCCCTGCAGAGCGCGCTCGCCG
>JAJUFY010000009.1 GCA_029263635.1 Ectothiorhodospiraceae bacterium
AACACCGCATGGAATGGATCGCCGACCCGCCCGCCTGGGTCGCGCTGGCGCCGCAGACCGCTCTGGAACTCGTGATCGGCATCGACGACATGATATTACTCTCGAGCCTGGTCGGCCGGCTGCCGCCCGAGCAGCGGCAGCGGGGACGTGTCCTGGGCCTGGCGCTGGCCATGGGAACGCGCCTGCTGTTGCTGCTGTCGCTGGCCTGGATCATGACGCTCACGGAGCCGCTGTTCAGCCTGCTCGGCGAGGCGATCTCAGGCCGCGACCTGATCCTGCTCGGCGGCGGACTGTTCCTGCTCGCCAAGGCCACCCATGAGATTCACGCCAACCTGGAAGGCGTCGACGATACCGAAGCGGTCCCGGTGGCCGCATCGTTCGGCTCCGTGCTGGTGCAGATCGCGCTCATCGACATCGTCTTTTCGCTGGACTCGGTGATCACTGCGGTCGGCATGGCCGATCACATCCCGGTGATGGTGATCGCCATCATCATCGCCGTCGGCGTCATGATGTTCGCCGCCCGCGCCATCGGCGATTTCGTCGACCGCCATCCGACGGTGAAGATGCTGGCCCTGAGCTTCCTGATCCTGGTCGGCGTCAACCTGATCGCCGAAGGCTTCGACCTGCATATCCCCAAGGGCTACATCTACTTCGCCATGGCCTTCTCGGTCACCGTCGAGATGCTCAATCTGCGCATGCGTGCCAAGCGCGGCCGGGCGGTGAAGCTGCACCGGTCGATGCAGGACGCGCCACCGGACTAGTTCAGAGCCGGACGGGAAGAAGATGCATCGCGCAGGGCGCAAAGAAAGGGAAAACTGGGGTCCCTGGCGCAGCTGCTGGCCCCTGCCACGGACTCGAAGGTAGACGCGAAGCGGTGGGGCTGCCCGCGGCCGTGGCTTTCTTCTGCCTTCTCGCTGCCTCCATGCGCGAGCCCTTTCTCCCCGCTCACGTCCCCCGCCCCTGCCGTTCCGCGACCCGCAGCTTGGCGGCGATGAATTCGCGGTGCGGCACGTAGATGAGGTCGGCGATGCGGCGGATCAGATGCTCTTCGTGCTTGTCGAGCTCGCCGTCGGCATAGGCGACCTCCCAGAGCAGCTCCACCAGGCGGATCTTGTCGGCCGCGTCGAAGCCGCTGTTGACCAGCGAGGTGAAGGCATAGTCCGAGGTGGCTTCCCGCACTTCGTCCTCGGCCAGCCTGAGCAGCTCCTGCACCTCTGCCTCGCTCAGCCGGAAGGTACGGCCGATCGCGCGCTCGACGGCAGCCAGCTCCACGTGGTGGGTGTCGAAATCGGCGCGCGCCACCTCCAGCAGCAGTGCTGCGGTCGCCAGTTGCAGGCGATGCTCGGGATCCGGAGCGGCGGCGGTCAGGCGGCTTTCGAAGAAGCGGCGTATGGCGTCGAGCATTGCTGGTTCTCCGGTGACGCGGCGGCGCCGCTATTCTACGCGCTCAATGAGGAGCAGTCCGGTGGGCACGCCGCTTTGCAGCGGGCGGCATGCAAGACCGCGGCCGACGCCTCTTCCCGAGCCGACAGCAGCAGGCGAAAATGCCGGCCCCTTCCCTGTGGCCCATGACATCCGATGAGCATCACACTTCAAACCATCATCCTGCTCACGCTCTCCAACGTCTTCATGACATTCGCCTGGTACGGCCATCTGCGGCACCTGAACGACAAGCCGTGGTTGCTGGCAGCGATCGCCAGCTGGGGCATCGCGCTGTTCGAATACCTGCTGCAGGTACCGGCCAACCGCATCGGCTACGGCACGCTGAGCCTGGCGCAGCTGAAGATCGTGCAGGAAGTGATCACGCTGTCGGTGTTCGTGCCGTTCGCGCTGTTCTACATGAAACAGCCGCTGGGCTGGAACTACCTCTGGGCCGGGCTGTGCCTGCTGGGCGCGGTGTACTTCCTGTTCAAGGGCTGACGGCATGACCGAGGCCGCCGGTGCGCAGCCGCACGATCAGGCCGGCCAGGCCGCGGCTGCCGAGCAGCGCGACGAGGCCGAGCAGCAGCCTCAGCACGGCGACAGCGAGCTCGATGACGAGTTCCGGCTCAAGCGGCTGCAGGGCCTGCAGGCTGTAGTGGATTGCGGCGCCCGAGCGGAGCACGGCCGGCAGTGCCTCGATCGTCACCAGCAGGCCGACAGCGGCAAAGGCCGGCGCATACCAGTCGCCGGGGTCGGCCGCCGCCGGCGACCCCGTCACGGTACGCTGCGGCAGCAGCACCGCCACCAGAGGACGGACCCCGAACCAGAGCAGGACGCTGGCCGC
Source organism: Ectothiorhodospiraceae bacterium (assembly GCA_029263635.1). Classification (GTDB taxonomy): domain Bacteria; phylum Pseudomonadota; class Gammaproteobacteria; order Nitrococcales; family AK92; genus JAAYIK01. The sequence continues at coordinate 2,267 of JAJUFY010000009.1, forward strand.
CAGCGCCACCAGACAGGCTGCCGCCAGCGGCCAGGCATGCACCGCGTCGTCGGCCGCCAGGCCGCCGCTCAGCAGGCCGTAAGCCTGCGGCAACAGGGTCAGGCTATGGATGAAGAAATACAGCGCCAGCAGGCGCAGGCCGATCACCGCGGCGCCCCTGTTGGTCATCGCTCCCCTCCTTGGCACCGAGAAGCCAGCGCGGCTTATTGTTTTGTCGGGCGACAGCGACGGCGCCCGCCTGGGGCGCCGCCATGTGGACCAAGATCTAGGGGCGATGACGGGTCGAGCAAAGGGCCCGGTCAGGCGTCGCCGAGTACCTGCCGCTGCTGAGCCCTGGCGAAGTCGAGCATGCGACCCAGCGATACCCGGGCCTGCTCGGCGATGTCGGGATCGACGAAGATCTCGTTGGCGCCCGTTTCCAGGCAATGCACCAGGCTGCGCAGGCCGTTCATGGCCATCCACGGGCAGTGCGCGCAGCTGCCGCAGCTGGCGCCGCGGCCGGCGGTAGGCGCTTCCAGCAGCACCTTCTCCGGATTGGCTTCGCGCATCTTGTGGAAGATGCCGCGGTCGGTGGCGACGATGAAGGTCTTGGCATCCATGGTCTTCACTGCGTTCAGCAGCTTGGAGGTTGAGCCGACCACGTCGGCTTGCTCGACCACCGCCATCGGCGATTCCGGATGCACCAGCACCACGGCGTCCGGGTGCTGCTCGCGCAGCTCGGCCAGCTCGCGGCCCTTGAACTCTTCATGGACGATGCAGCTGCCGTTCCACAGCAGCATGTCGGCGCCGGTCTCGCGCTGGATGTACTCGCCCAGGTGGCGGTCCGGAGCCCAGAGAATCTTCTCGCCGCGCTCCGCCAGGTGGCGCACGACGTCGACCGCGATGCTGGAAGTGACGACCCAGTCGGCGCGCGCCTTCACCGCCGCGCTGGTGTTGGCGTAGACCACCACGGTGCGGTCGGGGTGGGCATCGCAGAAAGCGGCGAACTCGTCGGCCGGGCAGCCCAGGTCCAGCGAGCAGGTCGCTTCCAGGTCCGGCATCAGCACCCGCTTCTCCGGCGAGAGGATCTTGGCGGTCTCGCCCATGAAACGCACTCCCGCCACCACCAGGGTGGAGGCATCGTGCTCCTTGCCGAAGCGGGCCATGTCGAGCGAATCCGACACATAGCCGCCGGTCTCGTCGGCCAGCAGCTGCAGGTCGGCGGCCGTGTAGTAGTGGGCCACCAGAACCGCATTGTGGGCTTTGAGCAGCTCTCTGGCCCGTGCCATCAGAGCTTCGCGCTCACCCGGCGCCAGCGTTTCCGCGGCCGTGTAAGCCTGCTCGCGGAACATCACCGGACGGGCCGGCACATCGATCAGCTGCGGCTTGCTCATGGGCTTCCTCCGGCCATTGGCCGACTTACTTGATGAACTCTACTCGACCCGGGCTCTTCATGCGAAAGAGCCTGGCCGGCCGATGCCTGCCTGCCCGGTGGTGCTCGCCGGTCGGCTCCAGACAACCGAGGCTGTGCAGGCGCTTGCGAAAATTCCGCTTATCCAGGGGCTCTCCGAGGATGTGCTCGTAGACGGTCTGCAGATCGCTCAGGGTGAATTTCTCCGGCATCAGCTGCAAGGCGATAGTGGAATACTCCAGCTTCGCGGCCAGACGCTGGCGCGCCATGGCGATGATGTCGGCGTGGTCGAAGGCCAGGGTCGGCAGCTTCCAGACATCGTGCCAGGCCACATCCGGCGCCACCCGTACCGACGGCATCCGATCCGGCGGCACCAGCGCGTAATAGGCCACCGAGATCACCCGCCCGCGCGGATCCCGGGCGATTCCCCCGAAGGTAAACAGCTGCTCCAGGTAGACGCCCGTGACGCCGGTCTTGGAGGCCAGCATGCGCCGCGCGGCGGCATCCAGCGCCTCGTCGAGGCCGACCATGCCGCCCGGCAGGCTCCAGCAGCCGGCAAAGGGGTCGCGGGCACGGCGGACCAGGAGCACGCACAGCCGGTCCTCGCGCATGGTGAAGATCACCACGTCGGTACTGACTTCAGCGAGGACTCGGTCGGTTTCCTGGCCCATCTCACCTGTCTCCAGCCGGGAGTTGCACGTTAGTGTCTCCCATACACTATGTCAACGATGTTGTGAGCATGGACCGCGGGGAGGAAGAAAGGTTCGGGCAGGGTCAGCCCCGGCGCAGCACGACCGGCTGCCAGCGAAAGCCCAGCGCGCTGACATCGCGCTGCAGGGCCCGCATCGCCTCCGCCACCAGCACCGGCTCGCCGCGCAGCCCGAGCTCCAGCCGATAGCCTTCGCCTTCCGACTGCGGCAGACAGGACATGCGCAGCGCCGGGTAGCGGGCCACGTACTGCTCCATCAGCTCGGTGATCTGGCTCTCGCGGCAGTCGTGCACCAGGATCGCCTGCTCGGCGATGGTGCCTGGAGCCTGGAGCGCGGCGTAGCGGTTGTCCAGCACCCACTCGATCATCGGCCAGGCCATGTTCGGGAAGCCGGGCACGAAATGATGGCTGCCGAAGCTGAAGCCGGGGACGCGGTTCACCGGATTGGGAATCAGCTCCGCCCCTTCGGGGAACTCGATCATGCGCAGCCGCTGCGGCGTGAGCTCAGCGGCCGGGAAGCGCGCCCGCAGCTCGGCGATTCCCTGCGGATGCGGTACAAGGGGCCGGCCGGCTGCGGCAGCCACGGCTTGGCGAGTACGGTCATCGGGCGTCCCGCCAATGCCGCCGAAGCTGAAGACGATGTCGCCCGCGGCGAGGGTCTCGCGGAAGATGTGAATGAGCATCTCATCGTCGTCGCCAGCATACCGCGCCCAGGTCAGCTCCAGTCCCCGGTCGGCCAGCAGGTCGATCACCCGCGGCAGATGCTTGTCCTGCCGTTTGCCGGACAGGATCTCGTCGCCGATGATGACGGCGCCGAAGCGGACCTTGTTTGCCATAGGATCTCCGATACTGCGGCTATCGCGGGCAATGATGCTACGTCCGACCGGAAATGGCGTCTACCGGCTCGCGGCACGCCCCGGAACGCTGGCCGCAAGGCAGCGCTACGGTGCGCACCACTGGCCGAGAACGATTTGCGGCCAGGCGAGATAAAGCTGCCGATCGAGCTCGGCGCTCCGGTGGCGGCGAAGATGGTGTCGCAGCAGCGTGAGCGGCACGATGCGCGGCAACCGGCCGCTGCGGTAGGCCGCGATCAGCTCCTCGAGCTCGACCCTGTCTTCGGCCTCCAGCTGGCGCCGCAGGCCCCGGAGCAGGCGCTCGAGCGCCGCGGCATGCCCGCGCCGGCTTGCCGGGCGGGCCAGGGCCTGCATGAAGGCTTTGCCGTATTCCTGCGCGAGCGCATCGATGGGCCGGTCGCCGGCACTGGCCAGCAGCCGCCGCAGCCGAAGCAGCGCGGCGCGGCTGCGAGATAGCAGGATCAGCTCGTGGGCGGCATGGAAACGGGCCAGCCGCTCGTAAGTCAGGCCCTGCTGCCGCAGGTCCTGCCAGCGGCGATAGCCATATACCCGCTCCATGAAGTTCTCGCGCATGGCCGGCTCGCCGAGATCGTCCTCCTCGACCATCGGCAGCAGCGGCAGGGCACGCTCCAGTTCGGCGGCGAAAATGCCGGTCGCACTGCGACGCAGCCGGCCATCCTCGCCGACCAGCTTGACCCGCCGCAGCCCGCAGCTGGGCGACTTGCTCTTGAGGATGTAGCCGCTGATGTCGGCCAGCCGCTCGGCGGTCTGACGGCCGTAGCCGCGCAGCCGCTCGGTCACGTCGAGGTCGCGGCTCAGCACGCCGATGGCGCGCGGCGCCGCGGCCGTCCCCTCCAGACGGATCGGTTCGCGCGGCACGCCCAGGCCGATCGCCACTTCGGGACAGACCGGCACCAGCTCGACGTGACGCGCCAGCACCTCGGCCACGAACGGCTCGCGCTTGTGGCCGGCGTCGTAGCGCACCTCCTGGCCGAGCAGGCAGGCGCTGACGCCGATCCGCAGCGGCCCGCCGGTGCCTGACGATGGAACATCGTGGACGGGCTCAGCGGGCGCGGCCATGTCAGCTCGGCAGCAGCTGGGTCTGGAACTGCCGATCGAGATCGGCCAGGGACGGCAGCTCGATGCACGGCGGCCGGACCAGACCCTGCGGCCACGCCGCGCTGGTTCGGTTCAGCCACACTGCCTGCATCCCGAAGCTGGCGGCACCGATCACGTCGGCTTCCGGATCGTCGCCGACATGGGCCACTTCGGCCGGCTCGACTCCGGCATGCCGGCAGGCGGCCTCGAAGATCGCCCGATCCGGCTTGGCGGCGCCGATGTCCATGGGCGTGAGGGCAAAGTCGAAATACTGGCCGATGCCAAAGCGGCGGATGTCGGCGTTGCCGTTGGTGATCACGCCGAGCACGTAGCGGCCGTGCAATCGCGCCAGCAGCGGCTCGACATCCTCGTAAAGCTTGACCTCGTGGCGTGCATCGAGGAACACCTCGAAGGCCTGCTCCACCATCGCCTCGTCGTAGCCGCACTCTCCGGCCACCCGCCGTAGCGCCGCCTTGCGCAGCTCGGTGACGTTGTAGCGCAGGTCGGCCCGCTCCTCGTACAGCGTGAACCGCAGCGCCTGCAATGCCCGATGGGTATAGCGGCGGGCCACCTCGGGGTAATGCTCGGCGAGGAAGCGGTACTGCAGCTCCTCGGCGCGGTGGAGCACGCCTTCCAGATCCCAGAGCGTGAAATCGAGATCGAAGGTGATGGCCCGCACCGGTGCGGCGGGCCGGCCGGTATCAGTCATCGTTACCGCCTGCCTCCTCCAGCTGCCGCCACAGACAGGGACCGCCGGCCGCCTTGTCCAGCTGTTCCAGCCAGGCCTGATGCGCCGCGGTCTCGGCCGCATCGGCGCGCACCACCTTGAGCCGGGGCCGGTCGGCCGGCAGCCGCCGGATCGCGGTCTGTGCCATGGGGCCGCCTCCCGCCTGCCCGTCCACTTCCAGCCCCAGCGTCACCTGGCCGCCGGTCATGGCCAGGTAGACATCGGCCAGGATGCGGGCGTCGAGCAGCGCGCCATGCAGTTCGCGCTGAGAGTTGTCGATGCCGTAGCGCCGGCAGAGCGCGTCCAGGCTGTTGCGCTGGCCCGGATGCAGGCGGCGGGCCAGCAGCAGCGTGTCCATCACGCTGCAGATTTCCTCGAGGCGGGGGTAGCCGGCCTCGAGCAGCGCCAGTTCGTGATTGAGGAAACCGATATCGAAAGCGGCGTTATGGATCACCAGCTCGGCGCCGCGCACGAACTCCAGGAACTGCTCGGCGATGTCCTTGAACCTGGGCTTGTCGCGCAGGAATTCGTTGGTGATCCCGTGCACCGCGATGGCGCCTTCGTCGATCTCGCGGTCGGGCTGCAGATAGAAATGAAAATGGTTGTCGGTCGGCCGCCGGGTGATCAGCTCCACGCAGCCGATTTCGATGATCCGGTGCCCCTGGCTTGGTTCCAGGCCGGTGGTTTCCGTATCCAGGACGATTTGCCGCATTGTCTTGTCGTATTCCTGTGCCTCAGCCGGCTGTCACGCCACGACCGCTGGCCGCCAGCATGGCGTCGATGGCATCGTTGGCGAGCCGGTCGGCCAGCTCGTTCTCGCGGTGCCCGCTATGGCCCCGGACCCAGTGCCAGGTGATCTCGTGGCCGCTGGCCGCCGCCTCCAGCCGCCGCCAGAGGTCCTCGTTCTTGACCGGCTTCTTGTCGGCGGTGCGCCAGCCACGTCGCTTCCAGTTCGGCAGCCACTCGGTGATGCCCTTGCGGACATACTGGGAGTCGGTGGTGAGCTCGACCCTGCACGGCCGCTTCAGGCTCTCCAGTGCCCGGATGGCCGCCATCAGCTCCATGCGGTTGTTGGTGGTCTGCGGCTCGGCACCGGACAGGGTCTTCTCCCTGCCCTTGTGCCGCAGCAGCGCGCCCCAGCCACCGGGGCCGGGATTGCCGCGGCAGGCGCCATCACTGAATATCTCGACGCAGTGCAACATCCAAAGGTTTCCTTGACGTAGGTTGTGCGAGGCCGCCTGCCACCAGCCGCCGCCGGCGCCACAACACGGGGCGCAGCGGCGTCATGCCCGCCACATGCTTCTGCGCCACGGTCAGGTGCACCCCCCCGAACCAGGGGACGACCCGCGCGGCCCAGTTCTCCATGGGCAGCAAGCGCTGCTGCAGCCGCGAGCGGTTGATCGGCGGCCGATAAAACAGATGCTCGACGCTGATCGTTGTCAGATCGAGCAAGGTCAGCCAGTCCCGGACCCTGCGGCTGGTGAAGTATTCGCCGTTCCAGGGCGCGCCACGCCGCTGCAGCGCCGGCAGCGCGTGGGCGCAGCCCCACAGGCTGAGCAGGTTGAAACTGAGCACCAGCAGGTAGCCCTCCGGCGCCAGCACCCGCTCGGCCTCCCGCAGCACCCGATGCGGGTTGTCGCTGAATTCCAGGCTGTGCACCAGCACCACGATGTCCATGGTGTTGGACTGGAACGGCAGCTGCTCGGGCCGCAACACGCAGTCAACCTTGCTCTCGGCACTGCGTCCCACCAGCCACTGCCGCGAGGTGTTGGCGCGCAGCACCCGCTGCCCGTCGCCGAAACCGCCGATCTGCAGCAGCGTGGCTCCCGCCCAGCGATCGAGGTGGTGATCCAGGGCCTGCCGCTCGACAGCGGCCAGCAGCCGGCCGAGCGGAGTTTCGAACCAGTTCTGCAGCGTCTTCATGATCGGTGCAGCTCCGCCTGTCCAACCGCCAAGGATAACGGTCCGCCCCCCAGGCCGCCAGCCGACCCGCGACGACTCGGCGCGAATGGGCTAGGATGCTGTGCAGGCTTCAGAACGGACCTTCAAATCGGTGCCATCGTTCCATGAGTCAGATTTTTGCGATCAACGCCTTCAAGGATAACTACATCTGGGTCCTGCCCAACCCTGAGAGCGGCAGCGCCTTCGTCGTCGACCCCGGCGACGCGGAGCCGGTGCGCGCCGGATTGGCGGCGGCCGGACTCGAGCTCGGCGGTATTCTCGTTACCCACCATCATTGGGACCACACCAACGGCATCAAAGAGCTGCTCGCCGATGCCCAGGTGCCGGTGGTCGCCCCGGTCGACGACCGCATCGAAGGCGTCACCCACCCGGTACGCGACGGCGACGAGGTCCGCCTGGACGGGCTGCCGGTGCGGTTCCAGGTGCTGGAAATCCCCGGCCACACCAGCAGCCATATCGCCTTCGTCGGCGGCGGCATGCTGTTCTGCGGCGATACGCTGTTCGCCGGCGGCTGCGGCCGCATGTTCGAAGGAACCCCGGCGCAGATGCATGCTTCCCTGCAGCGGCTGGCGGCCCTGCCGGAGGAGACCCTGGTCTACTGCGGCCATGAATACACCGAGGCCAACCTGCGCTTTGCGCTGCAGGTGGAACCGGATAACGCACAGCTGCAAGCCCGGCTGGCGCAGGTCGCGGAGCAACGTGCCCGCGGCGAGATCACGCTGCCCAGCACGATCGGCGTCGAGCGGGCAACCAATCCGTTCCTGCGGGTCGACCAGCAATCCGTGATCGAAAGCGCGGAAAGGCATGCCGGCCGCAGGCTAACATCCGCAACCGACGTCTTCGCCGCTGTCCGGGCCTGGAAGGACTCGGTCTGATCCCCCCGGTGCGTGCCGCCTAGCGCGACATGCAAACAACAATAACCGGAGAGCAACAGGTGACCCATCGCCGCCTCATCCTGGGCCTGGCCTTCACGCTGCTGATCACCGGCTGCGCCCACCTCGGCCTACAGCCTGCGGACGACGCTGCCGGCGCAGCGACCGCCGCCGATGAACCGCAGGCGCTTGCCGATTCCTCCGAGCCGGCCGCCCCGGAACGGGAAACCGATCTGTGGGACAGGATCCGCGCCGGCCTGCAGATGGAGGAGCGCACCGATCCCCGCGTCGAAGCGGAGATCGCCTACTACGCCAGCCGGCCCGAATACATAGACCGGGTCGCCGACCGCGCGGCGCCGTATCTGCACTACATCGTCGAGCAGCTCGAAAAGCGCGGCATGCCGATGGAGCTGGCGCTGCTGCCGGTGATCGAGAGCGCCTACCAGCCGTTCGCCTACTCGCCCGGACGGGCTGCGGGCATCTGGCAGTTCATTCCGTCCACCGGCCGCCACTACGGCCTGAAGCAGACCTGGTGGTACGACGGCCGGCGCGACGTGATCGCCTCCACCAATGCCGCACTGGACTACCTGCAGCAGCTGTACAACCGCTTCTCCGACTGGGAGCTGGCCCTGGCCGCCTACAATGCCGGCCAGGGCAACGTGAACCGGGCGATTCGCAACAACGAGCGCCGCGGCCTGCCGACCGACTACTGGAGCCTGAAGCTGCCGCGCGAAACCCAGCATTACGTGCCCCGGCTGCTGGCCATCCGCGCGCTGGTGGCCGAGCCCGAGCGCTACGGCCTGACCCTGCGCAGCATTCCTGACAAGCCTTATCTGACCGTGGTCGAGATCGGCTCCCAGATCGACCTGGCGCTGGCCGCGGAGCTGGCCGGCATGTCGGTGGACGAGCTCTACCGCCTCAATCCCGGTTTCAACCGCTGGGCGACCGACCCGGATGGCCCGCATCTGTTGGTAGTCCCGATCGAGGCGGTGGAACGCTTCGAAATGGCGCTTACCGAACTGCCGCCGGAAAAGCGGGTGCGATGGGAGCGGCACAAGATCGCCTCCGGCGACACCCTGATCGGTATCGCCAAACGCTACCACACCACCGTCGAGGTCCTGCGGCAGGTCAACGACCTGCGCGGCAGCAGGATTCGCGCCGGCCAGCACCTGATCGTGCCGGTGGCGTCGCGCTCGGCCGAGCACTACACCCTCAGCGCCAGCCAGCGCCTGGCGCAGACCCAGCAGAAGCCGCGCGCCGGCCAGAAGCACATCCACACCGTCCAGCGCGGCGACACCCTGTGGGATCTCGCCCGCCGCTATGGCACCACCACCCGGCAGCTGGCGCAGTGGAACGGCATGTCGCCGCGGGATACGATCCGCCCCGGCCAGAACCTGGTGGTCTGGCTCAATGCCGGCGGTTCGGGCATCCAGAAGGCGGTCGCCTCACCCGCCGATGCGGTCAAGCCGCCGGTGACGGTTCAGCAGGTGCGCTACAAGGTCCGCCGCGGCGATTCCCTGTACCTGATCGCCCGGAAATTCAACGTCAGCGTCGACGACCTGCTGCGCTGGAACAACCTCTCCCGGAAGAGCTATCTGCAACCCGGCCAGTCGCTGGTGGTGCACGTCGATATCACCGGCGGCAGCATCTAGCAGCACGGACTGGCGGGCAACGGCGCCACGCCGCCTGGAACCGGTCGCCCGGCGCTGCCGGAACCAGGGCTTGGGCGGGCACGCCAGCCCGCGCGCGCTGCAATAGCGTCAGGCCGGCCACGGCCTTCCCTCCGGCAGCCTGACGGATGGTACTGTGCGGGATCGCGACCGGCTCAGCGCCGGCGCCCGGCCGACTGCGTCTCCGGCAGGATCACGTTGAGCTCCAGCACTTCGCAGTCGCCGTCACGATCCAGCTGTACCGTCACTGCGCTGGGATCCACCTGCACGTACTTGCGCACCACCAGCAGCAGCTCTTCCTTGAGCAGCGGCAGATAGTCCGGCCCGCCGCGCGGCGACCGCTCGTGGGCGACGATGATCTGCAGCCGCTCCTTGGCGACGCGGGCGGTATTCTTCTTCTGCGATTGGAAGTAATTCAGAAAGCTCATGAATTCCCGCTCCCGAACAGGCGCCCGAGGAATCCTTTCTTCTCGTTCAGGAAGCGATGCGGACGCTCCTCGCCCAGATAGCGGGCAACGGCATCCTGATAGGCCTGGCCGGCATCGCTGTCCTCGTCCATGATGACCGGCACCCCGGCGTTGGACGCCGCCAGCACCGCTTTCGATTCCGGCACGACCCCGAGCAGGTCGATGGCAAGGATCTCGCAAACGTCCTCGACGCTGAGCATCTCGCCTTTCTGGACCCGGCCCGGCGCATAGCGGGCCAGCAGCAGGCGGGTGGTCACCGGCTCTTCACCGCGCTCGGCACGCCGCGTCTTGCTCGACAGGATGCCGATGATGCGGTCGGAATCGCGCACCGACGAGACTTCCGGGTTGGTGACCACGATGGCATCGTCGGCGAAGTAGGCGGCCAGCATGGCGCCGCGCTCGATGCCGGCCGGCGAGTCGCAGACGATGTAGTCGAAATCCTGCGCCAGCTCTTCCAGGACCCGGCCGACGCCGTCCTGGGTCAGGGCCTCTTTGTCGCGGGTCTGCGAAGCCGGCAGGATGTACAGATTGTCCAGCCGCTTGTCCTTGATCAGCGCCTGCTTGAGGTTCGCTTCGCCGTTGATGACGTTGACGAAGTCGTACACCACCCGGCGCTCGCAGCCCATGATGAGATCGAGGTTGCGCAGGCCGACGTCGAAATCGATGACGGCGGTCCGATGCCCAGCCTTGGCGAGACCGGCCGCGAAGGACGCGCTGGTAGTGGTCTTGCCTACCCCGCCCTTGCCGGAGGTGACCACGATGATTCTTGCCACGGTTGCTGTCTCCCGAATTGAACTGGTCCGCGCTGTGGCTGCTGCGCCTACAGCGGCTCGATATGCAGCGCCTCGCCATCGAGATAGATCTGGACGGGGCGCCCGCGTCCGGTCTCGTCAATGTTTTCGCTGATTCGGTAGGCGCCGGCGACGGACACCAGCTCCGCTTCCAGGCTCTGGCAGAAGATCCGGGCGCTGGTATCGCCCTGCACGCCCGCCAGGGCCCGCCCGCGTAACGGCCCGTAGACATGGATGTGGCCTTCGGCCAGCACCTCGGCGCCGGCACTCACCGGCGCCAGCACGATGAGGTCGCCGCGCGCGTAGATCTGCTGGCCGGAACGCACCGGCTGCTGCACCACCATGGCGGCGGGACGCTCGCGAACCGGCTCCACCCGCCGCGCCGGCGCATTGCCGAGCTCGATGACGCCGAGCCCGGCGGCAGCGGCCTGCCCGGCCAGCGCGGGAGCGCCGGCCCGGACTCCGACCGGAACCAGCCCTCTTTGCCGCAGGCAATCGGCGAGCGCCGCCAGATCCAGCGCCTGGCCCTGCAGCGCTTCCAGATCCAGCACCACCGGCAGGTGCCGGAACAGCTCCGGCATGGTCGCCAGCCGGGCATCGAGCTGGTGGGCCAGCAGCTCCAGATCGGCCGTGAGCAGGTGCAGCACCGACAGGGTCAGCATGCGTCCCTTGAGCTCGAAGGCCTTCGGCGTCGCTGCTGCGGAATTGGACGTGGAGAGCATGGTTATCCGGCCGGATTTATTGTAGGGGACCCAAAACGCTCGGACCGTGATCTGCCTGCCGGCATCGACAGCCCGGCCGGCGGCGCCACAGCGGCCGCCGGCCAGTTATAACGAGCGGGCCTGCGCCGATCAAGCGCCGCTGAGCAGACGGTTGACCCTGCGCACATATGCCGCCGGATCGTCGAGCTGGCCGCCTTCGGCCAGCAGCGCCTGATCGAACAATACCAGCGCCCGGTCGCGGAAGCGATCATCGTCCGCTTCCTCCCGCAGCCGCCGTACCAGCACGTGCTCCGGATTCAGCTCGAGGATGGGACGGGTTTCGCCCAGCGACTGGCCGGCAGCCTTGAGCAGGCGCTGCAAGCCGAGCCCGAACTCGTGGGCGTCGACCACCAGGCAGGCCGGCGAATCGGTAAGGCGGTTGGTCAGCCGCACCTCCCGCACCTGTTCGCCCAGCGCGGTCTTCAGGCGCTCGAGCAGCGGCTTGTACTCCTCCGCCGCCTGTTCCAGGGCCTGCTTGTCGTCCGCATCGGCGAGCTCGCCGAGATCCAGGTCGCCCTTGGCGATCGACGTCAGCCGCTTGCCGTCGAACTCGTGCAGGTGCGTCACCAGCCATTCGTCGACCGGATCGCCCAGCAGCAGCACCTCGATGCCCTTCTTGCGGAACAGCTCCAGGTGCGGGCTGCTGGCGGCGGCCTTGAAGGAATCGGCCGTGACGTAGTAGATCGCCTGCTGGCCTTCCTTCATGCGGGCGACATAGTCTGCCAGCGATACGTCCGGCTCTTCCTTGTTCTCCAGGGTCGAGCTGAAGCGCAGCAGCTTGGCGATCCGCTCGCGGTTGGCGAAGTCCTCCGCCGGGCCTTCCTTCAGTACCCGGCCGAACTGGCGCCAGAAGGTCGCGTACTTGTCCGGCTCCTTCTCGGCCATGTTCTCCAAGAGGCCCAGCACGCGCTTGACCGAGGCGGCGCGGATGCGGTCGAGCAGCCTGTTGTGCTGCAGGATCTCGCGGGAGACGTTGAGCGGCAGGTCGTCGGAGTCGATCACGCCGCGCACGAAGCGCAGATAGCGCGGCAGCAGGTGCTCGGCGTCGTCCATGATGAACACCCGGCGCACGTACAGCTTGAGGCCGCGGGTCTGCTCGCGGTCCCACAGATCGAAGGGCGCGCGCTGCGGAATGTACAGCAGCGAGGTATAGGACGGGTTGCCTTCGACCTTGTTGTGCACCCAGGCCAGCGGCGGCTCCCAGTCGTGGCCGACGTGCTTGTAGAACTCACGGTACTCGTCGTCGCTGATCTCGCTCTTGGGCCGCGTCCACAGCGCCGAGGCGCGGTTGACCGTCTCGTACTCGCCCTTGCCGTCCTCGGCCGGCATCAAGATCGGAATGGAGATGTGGTCGGAGTATGTCTGGATGATGTTGCGCAGCCGCAGGCCGTCCAGGTACTCGTCGGCATCCTCGCGCAGATGCAGGATCACCTCGGTGCCGCGCTGGCTGCGGGTTTCGGTTTCGATCGTGTAGCTGCCGCTGCCATCCGACTCCCAGCGCACGCCGTGCTGCGGCTCGACCCCGGCGCGGCGGGTCAGCAGCGTCACCTTGTCGGCCACCACGAAGGCCGAGTAGAAGCCGACGCCGAACTGGCCGATCAGCTGGGCGTCCTTGGCTTGGTCGCCGGTCAGCGACTGCAGGAACTGGCGGGTGCCGGAACGGGCGATGGTGCCGATGTTCTCCACCACCTCGTCGCGGCTCATGCCGATGCCGTTGTCGGCGATGGTGACGGTGCGGGCGTCCTTGTCGAAGCTGACCCGGATCCGCAGCTCGGCGTCGCCCTCGTACAGGTCCTGGTTCTGCAGCGCCTCGAAGCGCAGCTTGTCGGCGGCGTCGGAGGCGTTGGAGATCAGCTCGCGCAGGAAGATATCCCGGTTGCTGTAGAGGGAGTGAATCATCAGGTGCAGGAGCTGCTGCACCTCGGTCTGGAACTGCAAAGTCTCTTTGTTCGTCTGCTCCGTCATGCCGTCGAAACTCCTCGTACAAGCCGCTCGGCCGGGCTCGGCAGCCGGCAGCGAGCCGGCGAAAGTCTACACCGTCCTGCAAGAGCCCTGGGCCGGCGGCTTATGCCCATGTGGCAGATCATTCATCCAAGAACAACTTAAAGACTCATAAGCAAACCGGCTAGAATGCCAGCCCTTGCACGCAACCCTGCCCTGAACCAGGGCCACAGGATCCGCGCCGGTGATCGAATTCCATCAAGTCAGCAAAACCTATCGGGTGTCCGGCCAGGACATCCCGGCGCTGCTTCCCACCGACCTGCGCATCGAGGCAGGCCAGATATTCGGCCTGATCGGCCATTCCGGCGCCGGCAAGAGCACACTGCTGCGGCTGATCAACCGCCTGGAAGAACCCAGCGGGGGCCGTATCGTGGTCAACGGCGTCGACGTGACCGCGCTGGACGGCACCGGCCTGCGTGGCTTCCGCCGCCAGGTCGGCATGATCTTCCAGCACTTCAACCTGCTGTCATCCAAGACCGTGGCCGACAACGTGGCGCTGCCCCTGCGGCTTGCCGGTGGACAGCCGAGCAGCGCGATCGACCGGCGGGTCGCCGAGCTGCTGGAGCGGGTCGACCTGTCGGCACATGCCCGCAAGTACCCGGCGCAGCTGTCCGGCGGCCAGAAGCAGCGGGTCGGGATCGCCCGTGCGCTCGCCACCGGCCCGAAGATCCTGCTGTGCGACGAAGCCACCAGCGCCCTCGATCCGCAGACCACCGGGCAGGTGCTGCAGCTGCTGGCGGAGATCAACCGCGAGCTGGGCCTCACCATTGTACTGATCACCCATGAGATGGACGTGATCCGCCGGGTCTGCGACCAGGTCGCGGTGATGGAAGCGGGCCGGGTCGTCGAACAGGGCGCGGTGGCCGACGTGTTCCTGCACCCGCAACATCCGACCACCCAGCGC
>JAJUFY010000345.1 GCA_029263635.1 Ectothiorhodospiraceae bacterium
CGGCCGCCGCCGAGGTGTTGCCGGTGGAGGCGCAGATGATGGCCTGCGCGCCGTCCTCCACCGCCTTGGTGACGGCCATGGTCATGCCGCGATCCTTGAAGGAGCCGGTCGGGTTCAGGCCCTCGTACTTGACGTAGATGTCGACGTCCTTGCCCAGCAGCTTGGGAATGTTGTTGAGGCGGATGAGCGGCGTGTTGCCCTCGCCCAGGCTGATGATGCGGGTGTCGTCCTTGACCGGCAGCCGGTCTCGGTACTTGTCGATCAGGCCGGTGTAACGGGGTCGGAACGGCATGCGTGTCGTCTCTTCGAAAAGTGGCTAATCCAGATGTTCGACGCGGATACGGGTGACGCGTCCATGGATGGTCTCCAGCGCCTCGATCCGTTCGATGGCATCGTTCATCCGGCCCTCGAGAACCCGATGGGTCAGGATGATCACCGGCACGTGGTCGACGCCCGGCGCCGGCTGCTTCTGCAGGATGGCCTCGATGCTGATCGACGCGTCGCCGAGGATGCGGGCGACATCGGCCAGCACGCCAGGCGCGTCCTGGGCATCCATCCGCAGATAATAGCGGGTCTCGACGTTCTCGACGCCCACTACCGGCTCATCCGACAGATCGTGCGACTGGAAGGCCAGGTAGGGCACCCGGTGCTCGGGGTCCATGTTGTTCTCACGCGCCACGTCCACCAGGTCGGCAACCACCGCCGATGCGGTCGGTCCGGCGCCGGCGCCAGGTCCGTAGTAAAGCGTCGCTCCCACCGGATCGCCGGTCACCATCACCGCGTTCATGACGCCGTCGACATTGGCCAGCACCCGGCGCTCCGGCACCAGTGCCGGGTGTACGCGCAGGCTGATGCCGGCCCCAGCGCCACGGTGGTGGGCAATGCCGAGCAGCTTGATGCGGTAGCCCAGCTCCTGGGCGTAGGCAACGTCGTCCGTGGTGATCTGGCTGATCCCCTCGACATACACCTTGTCGAACTGCAGAGGGATGCCGAAAGCGATGGACGCCAGGATGGTGAGCTTGTGGGCGGCATCCACGCCTTCGATATCGAAGGTCGGATCGGCCTCGGCATAGCCCAGCCGCTGCGCCTCCGCCAGCACGTCGGCGAACTCGCGCTGCTGGTAGAACATCTCGGTGAGGATAAAGTTCGAGGTACCGTTGATGATGCCGGCCAGCGACTGAATCCGGTTGCCGGCCAGGCCCTCGCGGATCGCCTTGATGATGGGAATCCCGCCGGCCACCGCCGCTTCGAAGGCCACCGTGACGCCCTTGGCACGGGCGTGCTCGAAAATCTCGTTGCCGTGCTTGGCGATCAGCGCCTTGTTGGCGGTGACCACATGCTTGCCATTGTCGATCGCCCGCAGCAGCAGCTCCCGCGCCGGCTCCTCGCCGCCGATCAGCTCGACGATGACCTCCAGCTCGGGATTGTCGACCACCTCGAACGGATCGGCAGTCAGGCGGATATGTTCGGTGCTGCAGTCGCGCGGCCGGTCCGGATGCCGGGCCGCGGCATGCAGGATCTGGATCTCGCGGCCGGCCCGCCGCGCGATCTCGTCATGATTGCGAGCCAGCAGATTGACGACCCCGGCTCCCACCGTCCCCAATCCCAGCAGTCCGACTTTCACCGCACTCAACTGAATACTCCGAGTTATGCTGTACAGTCTGCCACAGCACTGGCCAGCGCGTGATTCGCCCCGCGGCCGGCAGCCGCAGGCTCGCGACATCCCGCATCGATGAGATAGGCTCTGGGCCGGCGACGCCGCATGCGCGGCTGGCGCGGGCGAACCCTGGAGCCGCAGGCAGGCGGCATCCATGTCGGGAGGTAATCACCGAGGCTGCCGGTGATATGAGCAGCGCAAGTTACTGAGCGGAGGCTGCGGTGTCAACGGAGGCCGCATGCCGGACAGGAGGAATCCCATGAAACTGAACCAGGAAAGCGGCGGCAGCGGCTACCGCATCCGCAGCTACGAGCCGGGCCGGGTCCGCATCAACGACAGCGTCCTGGAACGTAGCGTCATCCTGGCTCCCGATCTGCTGCTCGCCGACTGGGCCCCTCAGAGCCTGGCGGAGCTGAACGCGGACAACCTGCAGACCGTCCTCGACCTGAAGCCGGAGGTCGTTCTCCTCGGCACCGGCCCGGTGCAGCAGTTCCCAGACCGCGCCCTGCTGCAGCGCATCCTCAAGGCCGGCATCGGCGTGGAAGTGATGGAAACCGGGGCCGCCTGCCGCACCTACAACGTCCTGATGGCGGAAGACCGCCGGGTGGTGGCGGCGCTCTTCCTCTAACGGTACCGCCTCAGGCAGGCCTCTCCTGCCCCGCTGGCCGATTGTGGATGGCCGGCGTTGGCCGCCTGGCTGCCGACGAGGCTACCAAGCCGCGAGGGAGACCACAGCGCCGTCGGCCGTGGAAACCCGGTGCCCAGACTTGCTGGCGGTGATCCGCCGCCTAGAACACCAGGTGCGTCAGCAGGAACAGCCCGCATCCTGCCAGCGCCCCGACCAGGGTGCCGTTCACGCGAATGTACTGCAGGTCCCTGCCCACCTCGACCTCCAGCCGGTCGCTC